>NZ_CAXTNP010000051.1:0-33576 GCF_964245575.1 uncultured Nostoc sp.
GGAGTGGGGAGTGGGGAGTGGGGAGTTAGGAGTTAAAAGTGGGGAAAAGTATTACTGTCTCATATACCGACTAGCCATTTGGATGGCATCAGCGATATCGACATCACCATCGCCGTCAGCATCCAAGAAAGAATTCAGTACAGAATTCCCGCCAGCTTGGGGATTTTGAGCATTTGCACCTGATTGCAAAAATTTCAGTACTAAAGGTACTGCTAAAGGCAGCAATTGTTGAACTATACCAGCATCCAATCCAGTGCGTCCGGCAGCAACCTGAGCTACCTGTTGTTGTATCTGAGGAGAAAACAGCGAATTCACAGCTTGGGGATTAGGTGAAGTCCCAGCATATTGATTAACTAGAGTTTGTGCGGCTTCATTACCATCTGTGGCTTGCTTTTGTTGTAAAGCAGAACGCACTTGACTACCGACAATTGACAAAACTGATTGGATGGTAGAAGGGTCTGTGCCAGTACGATCGCTCAACTGTTGTACAGTGTTAACAATACTTCCCAATTGACCTAAGCTGCCCTGTTGATTGGGATTAGTAACGGCACCAAGAATTTGATCGAAAAGTCCCATAAGTTTGTTTCTCTCTTTGTTCTCAAAAAGCTTGCCAAAACTGGCGTAAGTCTACTAAAAGATTAGAACACGCAAGCTTATGATAACGAATAAAATTTCAAAAGCTACTAGCTCAAGGATGAGAAATCGGTAGAGCGATACCTGCGGTGGGCAAAGCCAACGCAAACTCTGTACCTCGATTTAACTCAGATTGGCAAGTAATTTTTCCCTGATGTTTTTCTACCACAATTTGGTATGCGTAGGCGTAGCCCGCCGCAGGCATCGCTAGCCCCAAACCAGTACCAATGCCTCGTGGTTTGGTTGTGAAAAATGTATCAAATATCTTTTTCTGATTTTCTGGTGAAATACCACAGCCATTGTCTGCAATTCGCACTATCACCAAATCATTCTGCCAGCATTCTGTGATAATAGTGATTTCAGGGCTAAATTCGGGATTATCAGCAGATTTTTGCTCCAAAGCATCAATGGCATTGCTGAGAAGATTCATAAATACCTGATAAAGTAAACCTGTGTAGCCTGGAATCGGTGGAATCTCTCCATAGCTGCGAACAAGGCTAATACCATTTTTCAGACGATTGTTTAGAATCAACAGTGTACTATCTATAACAAGCATGTAGCTCTACTAACTGCGCTTCACCGTCATCTAAACGAGAGAAATCTTTCAAACTTCGGACAATTTATCGTGTACGGTCAGCACCAACTTTTATAGAGTTGAAGAGTTTTGGCAAATCTACTTCAAGAAACTCCAAATCAATTTCTTCTGTTAAAGTTTGCAGAGCAGTGGAAGGATGAGGAACTTCGGCAATGTATGTTTGTAGTAGCGATAACAGGTCGTCAGTATAGGTTTTCGCGTGTACGAGGTTGCCAGAAATGAAATTTATCGGATTATTAATTTCGTGAGCGACACCAGCCAGCATCCTTCCTAAACTAGACATTTTCTCACTTTGAATTAGTCGGACTTGCGCCTGGGCTTGTTGTTCTTCTAAAAGGTGCTTCACCTGTTGGATAAGCTGGTTAAGCGAGCTAGTTAACGCCCCAACTTCATCTTCTGTAGTGACAGGCGCTTGCAAGTCAAAATTCGCTTCTTGGGTAACTCTTTGAGCAATATTCGTCACCACGTTGATGGGATGGGTGATAATTTTACTTGTGTAGAAAGCTAGGATGGCAGCGATCGCCACTGACAACAGTATACTACCAATAATAATCTGAGCTTGCATGAGTGCAGCCTTTTCTTGGGCTAGATCAGCTTCCTGTTGGCGTTCTTGAATTGTTTTGGCAAAGTCGGTTAACTCATGGGCAAATTGATAAAACTTTAAAGCATCCTGACTTTGACTAAATTTCGAGATTAATTGCTGTGCTTTTGTAGCTCCCTCTGGCTGTGAAGTTAATGGCAAAATTTGCCGAATCAGCGACCTGAGTTGTTCAAAATATCCGGTTATCTTGCTGTTATGCTTTGTAAGCAGAGCTTGTAAATCCTTTTGTGAACTGGTTTGACTAAATTCTTGTGCCTGAGAAAGCAACGTTTCCGCATCCGCCAGATCGATTTTAAAATCAGAAATTCTCCTTTGTAACGCTTGCGGCTGCTGCAAAAAAGGCAGTATTTCTTGCTGGCGGATCTGTATTTCTAACAGTTGTCCTTGCAAACTACTTAACAAGCTTCCTCCTTCATCTATCAACAGATGATGTTGTCTGGCTTGTTGGAAGTAGCGATCGCCTATTACTAACCCCGCCGTTGTTCCCAAAACTGCAACTCCCAAAGCTAGTCCGTACCCACAAAAAATTTTTTGCCGAATACTAAGCTGGTGGAATTTTTGTTGAACCGAGTTAAAGTAACTTAATTTAGGTGTCGCAGTCATGGCATAACTCGCTGTTGAATGTTTTTAGTAGGCGCTTTTTCATCAAAAACAAGAAATCCAGCCGCAAGTGAGAACACATTTGATATCAAATGCGCTCTCAGTTTATCAAAAGGAGCTTTTTTCTACCCTGGTCAAAAATACTGAAACTATGAAGATTACAAGTATCTGTCTCCTAAATGTTTACAGAAGAGAGCAGGGGGAGAAAAAAAGGCTTAACCCAAGCATATTGAGATATAGATTTCTTGTCGGGGCATAGCAATGCTGTGCCCTTACGTTTCACTCAAAAGTTCAAATTTCACAAAAGCTGCTTCTGACTACTCTGGTAAAAAAGACTGAAACTATTAAGATTAGAAGCATCTGCCTACTGAATATCCATTAATCTTTCCCAGCCATGCCTCTGTCACGCATAGTAACGCTGATTGTTGGTCTGATCGTCATTTTGGGGCTAGCCCTATGGCTAATTGATTCCCTATCGCGCCTCTATTGGCAATTGTCCTATTCGCCGTTGCTAGGCAATTTGCTGCTGTTGCTGCTGATTGTCCTCATTGGAGCGTTGGTTGCCGCTTTTGTCTATTATGTATTGGTGATTCAAGCTGGGGAAAAGCGATCGCGCCGCAACCCGAAGCGAGTGACTGCGGCGCAAATTCCTGCTGCTAAATCTGATGCTGCTTCTACAACTCTCCAGGCTGTGCGCCAACAAGTAGGGCAAATTCAAGATGAAGTAGCACGTCAGGCTTTATTAAGTAAATCACGAGAGATTGAAGCGAACTTAGCACGTGGTGAGATTCAAGTAGTGGTATTTGGTACAGGAAGTGCTGGCAAAACTTCTCTAGTTAATGCGATTATGGGACGCATGGTGGGTCAGGTAGATGCACCGATGGGTACAACCCAGGTGGGAGAAACTTATTGTCTGCGGTTGAAGGGATTAGAACGCAAGATTTTAATTACGGATACGCCAGGGATTTTAGAAGCAGGGGTGGCGGGAACGGAACGGGAACAAATGGCGCGAGAACTGGCAACAGAAGCAGATTTACTGTTGTTTGTGGTGGATAATGACTTACGGCGCTCAGAATATGAGCCACTGCGAGGATTAGCAGAAATTGGGAAGCGATCGCTCCTAGTTCTCAACAAAACTGATTTATATACAGATGAAGATAAAGAAGCCATCCTTGCAAGATTGCGTCAACGGGTACGGGGATTTATTGCAACTAATGATGTGGTAGCGATCGCTGCTAATCCCCAACCTGCACAACTAGAAACTGGCGAAACTTTCCAGCCGGAACCGGATATTGTTCCTTTGCTGCGGCGCACAGCTGCTGTTTTACGGGCCGAAGGTGAAGATTTGGTAGCAGATAACATTCTTTTACAATCTCTGCGATTGGGAGACGAGGCGCGAAAACTCATCGATGGCCAGCGTCGCCGTCAAGCTGACAAAATTGTAGAACGCTTTCAGTGGATTGGTGCTGGTGTGGTATCAGTTACGCCTATACCAGTCGTAGATTTACTAGCGACAGCTGCTGTTAATGCTCAAATGGTTGTGGAAATTGGCAGAGTCTACGGCTGTGAATTGAATATGGAACGGGGACGAGAGTTAGCCCTTTCTTTAGCGAAAACCATCGCTAGTTTGGGCATTGTTAAAGGAGCAATTCAATTATTATCTACAGCTTTGCAACTCAATGTTGCCACCTTTATTATTGGTAGAGCAATTCAAGGCGTGACAGCAGCTTATTTAACGCGAATTGCTGGTAAAAGTTTTATTGAATATTTTCGTCATGACCAAGATTGGGGTGATGGTGGAATGACAGAAGTTGTGCAGCGACAGTTTCAAATTAATCGCAGAGATGAATTTATTAAGGCTTTTATTCAAGAAGCGATCGCACGGGTAGTAAAGCCGTTAACAGATAAATCTAAGGTGATTGAGGAAGATACGGAAACTTAGGGGTAGGATATTCTGAGCAGAGAAGGCCAATATTTATTTTTGGGAAATTACTAACGTATAATTACAGTTGATTTTAGCTAAAACCCCTTGCTATAACTGATATTGATGCCGAAAAACCAATCATCACGGTTTTGCCAGATTAAAGCTAAAGTAGCTAATAATAAATTAGGAACTAATATTTGCAGTTCGTTATCCACAGGTATATCATCAGAATCAGGTAATTCTACCGATGAAGGTAGGCAGTCTAGCGGATTGTAGTTGAACATAAGCAGTCCTCAATCCTAAAATCAAAATTTAAACTTATTTGTTCATAACTCAAGGTTAACTCAGGTTGCACATCAGACATTTTTGCTTGAATTTCATTGACTATTTTCGATGAAATAAAAGATACAAATTTTAATAAAAAATTAGATTTCTTTACGCAAAAATACTTAAAAAGTAAACTTCCATTAAGGTATCAAAATTTTGTTAATTTATTTCTAAAGTATTCCGGAAACCGGAGGGAATGGCAGAAAAAGTAAATAAAAGGACTTACTGAGTAACCAGGTCATGACCTACCACATAATCGGTAAATTACTACAAGGGCGTTACCAAATTGTCCAAAGCCTGGGTGCAGGGCTGTTTGGACAAACATACATTGCTGTAGACATAGATTATCCAGAGAATCCCAAATGCGTTGTTAAGCAGATTAAAGCTAGTAGTTCCGAATCTGGCTACTTGGAGATGCTGAGATTACTGTTTCAGACTGAAACCCAAACCCTCAAGCTTTTGGGAAGCCATCACCAAATTCCTGAATTCATCGCCTGCTTTGAAGAAAATGAGCGATTTTATTTAGTCCAAGAGCATATTGAAGGACATGCGCTGACTGCGGAATTGCCCATCGATCAACAATGGGGGTGTCTGTGGAGCGAAAGGGAAGTTGTAGAATTCCTGATAGATGTCTTAGGTATTCTAGAATTTGTTCACTCTCAAGGCGTGATCCATTGTGACATCAAACCGGAAAACTTGATTAGACGTAATAGCGATGCCCTACGCAAGTTAGTTTTGATTGACTTTGGCTCAATTCAGTCTATCGATTTTGGTATAGGTGCGGAATTACCCATCTATAGAATTCCTGCCACTTCATTAGGGTATATACCGCCAGAGCAATTTATTGGACAAACACAGCCCAACAGTGATATTTATGCTTTGGGCATGATTGCTATCCAGGCTTTAACAGGGTTAGAACCACTACAATTAAAAGCTGATCCTTATACTAATGAAATTGTTTGGCGTTCTGAAAACACGCCAGTTAATGATTATCTCGCTGCTGTTCTCAGCCAAATGATCCGCTACGATTCTCAAAACCGCTTCCAGTCTGCGGGTGAGGTGCTGCGGGTACTCAAACAAATAACATGGGAACCTCAGCCACCAGAAATATTAGAAGCAGATGATCAATTTTTTATAGAGGCGGCGATTGAAGATGATAATCCTACATCTGGGAAATTATCTCCGTTATTAACAGGAATGAAAGTAGGACTGGCGGCTAATTCTTTAGTGATGGGATTTGGTGTATATTCTTTAATTAATGCTGCACCTGCGTACTCAGAAACAGAAACTTTATCTAAAGCCACACAAGAATATCAAGCAGGAGATTTACAAGAAGCGATCGCACTTGCTAAATCAATTCCCCCTCACAGCAATGTTTATCCAGAAGCGCAAGCCACAATTGAAGAATGGCAAGAGCAATGGCAAGTAGCTGCACAGCAATATCAAATAGCTCAAACAGCTTTTAACGAGAGCAAATGGTCAGATGTTCTTCATGCTGCTGCGAAAATTCCAAATATTTCATATTGGCAATCTAAAACAGATAAACTAGTTCAGCAAGCATACGTCAACATTGAAACACAGACGCAAGATTTATTAGCAAAAGCTTACGAAAGTGCCAATACAAAAGATTTTTCTGCTGCATTACAATATTTGCGGCAAATTCCTAAAGAAAGTCGTGCGGGTGCTTTAGTTCAAGACAAGCTGGCTGAATACAATCGAAAGCGGCAGATCAGAGCAGCTTACTTTTTACAGAAAGCCTATAAACAAGCATTTGTTGGTGATTTGGATCAGGCTGTAAAGTTTCTCCGAAATATTCCCAACGATACTCTAGTTTATGCTCAAGCTCAAATTAAATTGAATGAATATACTCAAAAACAACGCCTGCTGACTGATTATCAAAAGGTAGCTTCTACAAAAAGAAAAAATTCATTTTTCTCTAAAAAGTCAGCCACTAATATTGAATATCTTCAAGGAGTAAATTACCTGCAAGAGGTTAATATTCGCTAGTTACAGCAATTTTTTGATTCATAGACTGGTTACATGTAACACAATACGCTTGGGTTAAGGATTTTTGGTATTGATTTTAGGTATGTAGAGACTAGCAATTGCAACGTCTCTTGTATTGGATTTAGCGCTTAACTGAACTATATTGACATATAACAATTTTAAAATGCGAGTAGGGGTACAATATATTGTGCCCCTACGTGTTTCTTTTATTTGGTTTGCAAATTCTCATTTATCAGATGGGTAGTTCAATGATAAACTCTATGCCTTCACCTGGTTTGGAATCGTATGTGAGCTTGCCGTGATGATTATTAACCACAATTTGGTAAGCAATAGATAGACCTAGACCTGTCCCTTTACCAACAGATTTTGTTGTATAAAAAGCATCGAATATTTTTGTTTCATCTGCGTTGTTTATACCTGAGCCATTGTCTGCAATTCTTAAAATAACTTGCTCTCCAATCGCCTCAGTTTTAATTTTAATTCTACCAGGATTTTGATACAATTTATCAATATCTTGATTTTTATTTTTTTCTTCAATTGCATCGATCGCATTACAAATTAAATTCATAAAAACCTGATTAATTTCACCAGGAAAACACTCAACAAGTGGCAATTTTCCATATTCTTTGACTAATTGGATGGTTGGTTGATGAACATTATATTTAAACCGATGTCCGAGAATGAGTAATGTACTATCTAACCCTTCATGCAAGTTAGCTAGTTTCTTGCCATCTTCTCTGTGTCGTGAGAAGTTGTTCAAATATGACACAATTTCTGTAACGCGATTTGTACCAAGTTGCATGGATTTAATAATTTTAGATAAATCATTTAACAAAAAGTTGAGATCGCTTTTTTTAATCGCGGTTTGAATTTCATCTGGTGGTTCGGGCAAATATTTTTGATAGAGATACAGGAAATTAACTACCTCGTGCACATACTGTTCAACAAAATTTAAGTTGCCAGCTATAAAATTGATGGGATTATTAACTTCATGAGCAATTCCTGCTGTCAGTTGCCCTAAAGCTGCTACTTTTTCTGCTTGAATCAGTTGAGTTTGAGTCTGTTGCAATTCGGCGTTTTTAGCGATTAAGCTTTTCGTCAAATTTCTCAGCTTTAAGTGATTTTCGATCCGCACTAAAACTTCTTCATGCTGAAAAGGTTTGGTAATGTAGTCTACGGCTCCCAATTGCAAACCTTTGATTTTATCAGCAGTTTCTGAGAGGGCTGTCATAAAAATGACCGGAATATCTTGGACACGAGGATTGCTTTTTAGCTGTTTACAGGTTTCAAAACCATCTATACCGGGCATCATTACATCCAGCAAGATTAAATCAGGTAAATCATCATTTTCTAATCGCCCAAGGGCTTTTTCACCGCTCCGTGCTGCCCAAACTTCAAAGCTAGACTGATCCAAAAAGCTGGATAAAACTTGTAAATTGGTAGGGTTATCATCAACGACTAAAATAATTCCCCTAGAAGGAGCGTAACTGATAGAATCTTTTTGGTCTTCAATAGTAGTTGTCATACTGTTTCCATTGCATATTGAGTCAAGAAATTGAGGATTAAATCTTCATCAAATTGCCTTGCTAGTTGCCTTATTTCGTTAGCAAATGGCGCGAAGGTTGTGTCTGTTTCCTCCAGTTGCTCGGCCCACTTGAGAATGGCATTGAAGTTACCTTTACTGGCGAAGGTGACTAGTTCCTGCAACACTTGGGGGGAAGGAGGGGTTAATTGAGCAGATTGGCTATTTGTTGTCGTTGCTTCTTTGGCTTTTTCTCCATCAGGCTGAGATTGTTTGTAAATCCATACCAAATTTAAATATTGTTCTAGTTGATGCAATAATTCATCTACCTGTATAGGTTTGGTCAAGAAGGCGTTACCTCCAGCTTGCAGGCTGCGATGTTTGTCGGCTTCAAAGACACTCGCGGAAGAGACGATAATCAATACATCCTTAATTTCTGGAGTGTGACGCAGGTGTTCAATTAATTCAAACCCATCCATTTCTGGCATCAACAAATCTGTGATGATTAAGTCGGGCTTGAGAGCGATCGCTATTTCTAAACCTTCTTTACCGTTGCTGGCTTCAACTACATTAAAACCCAGTGGTTGCAGTAAGTTTGTAATCACTGTGCGATTCTCCCAGTGATCGTCAACCATCAGGATGGTGTAGGGGCTACCCTCAAAGCCAATGATTTGTTTCTCTGATGTAGCGATCGCAGATTCTACCCACTCAGTCGCTTCCGGAATCTCCAACTCAAACCAGAAGCTACTCCCCTGACCGATCTGACTCTTAACATGGATATCACTACCCATCATCTGTACTAACTGCCGAGTAATAGCTAAACCCAGCCCTGTGCCTTCAGCTTGGCGCTTTTTCTCACCTACTTGTTCAAAGGGCAAGAAAATTTTGCTCAATTCTGCGGGAGTTATACCAATTCCCGTGTCTTCTACGGTACAGCGAAGGCGATGTTTCACTATCTGCCCATCACTGGGAGGTTGATCAATTACTTCAATATTGAAAGTAACCTGACCCTCATCTGTAAATTTGATGGCATTTCCCAACAGATTCAATAGCACCTGACGTAATCTTTTGACATCAACATGAACCCCTATAGGCAAATTGATCGCGGGTTTATAGACAAACAAAATGTCCTTTTGTTTTGCCCGAATCTGGCAGATTTCGACAATTCCTTGGAGAAAGGAAGGGAAATGCACATCATGGGGATGCAGTTCTAGCTTTTTCGCTTCAATTTTGGATAGATCCAAAATGTCATTAATTAATGTCAGGAGATGAGAGCCGCATTGTTCAATAATATTGACGTGATATTGCTCTTGATTAGGTAAAGCTGGGGAACGCAGCAAAATTTGGGCACAACCGAGAATGCCATTTAAGGGCGTTCGCAGTTCATGACTCATGTTGGCTAAAAATTCACTTTTAGCATGGTTGGCTGTATCAGCCGCAGTTTTAGACTTTTTCAGTTCAGCTTGTTCAAATGCTTGCACCTGCCACAAGACGGTAATCATGGTAAGTGCCAGTCCACCGACAATTAAGGCAATTAAATCCAGGAATTGCAATCGAGATTCGATATTTTGGCGGGGAATCACCAAAGCCACAGACCAATTAGCGCCTTGCAACGGCAGATAAGCTACATACTTTTTAGTGCCGTCAATTTCCATTAACTCAATTCCCTGTTGTTTGTTTACCATCCTCTTGGCGATCGCATTTAAATTGCGATCGCTTATTTTCAGCAGGCTGGGTGCAGGTTTTTCTACGGTTGACATTAACGCCGAGTTAGGATAAACGATCGCTTGTCCTTGGGAATTGAGGGCAAAAGCATAGCTATTCGCGCCGTAGTGCAGGGAGTTGACAACCTTTGCAATGCGATCGACTCTCACATTACCCTGGAAGGCCCCTATGGGTGAACTACTGTTAGCAGAATTTGACCAAATCGGGGTGGAGATCGCAATTAAAGAAATTCCTGTAGAACGGCTAATGAAGGGATCAGAAATGTTGCTCTTTCCCGCAATTGCTTTTTGAAAGTAGTCTCGATCCTGAATATTTTTATTTGCTCGACCAACTTTTGTATTGGAATATGAACCATCGGGGGTAGCTAATTGGAACAAGAAAAATTCATTGATCCGCTTAACTTCTGCCTTTAAATAAGGTTCTGCCACAGACCAGTTTAAGGAACGTACAGTTGAAGTATTCGCCAGGGTTTGTACCTCTACTTGGCGAACATGTAACCACTCCTCAATTTCAGCACCCCCTCTCTGTACCTCTAAAAAAGCGCTTTGTCTCAAATCTTTGAGCATCATATTTCTAGCGGCTTGATAGCTGAAATAAGCAGAAATACTGACTACAAGGGTAGTGCCGCCAAGAATAAATCGAATTAATAAATTTCGTAAGGGATGATTTTCTCTGTTAGATGCTGATAGGCTGGAGTTTGCTTGTATCAAGGGTTAGCTCCTTAATCGCATAGTTCGGTAAGAAGAAATTCTAGGTTATCTTTAGATTGCCCAATAAACTACCGATGCTCACAGCTTTTGATAAAATAAACAATAAATTTATCCTAACGCCGTGTACTATAAGTTTTTATTTAAAAATCTTCTTTAAAATCAATTAAAATTCCAATTATTGGCTATAATGAGTGTTGTTAACAATTCGGAATTCAAAATTGTTAATGTACTAAATACTGTGTCAAGCTAACAATGTTTGGATTAAATAACGTAGACCCTGCATCGGCTTGCCGCAGGCTACCGTTCCAGGCACAAAGAACACAGAGAGAAAGATTCTAAAACTTGATTTACTTAAGTATTGTTGACTTGACACAGTACTAGTAGTGTGTCAAGTGAAGTTTGAAGGGTAAAGGAACTAACCGCATAGCCCAAAATCAAAGCATACGTGACTTTTGACTTCCGCCTTGCGGTACTAGGGTGTCGTTTGCGGTGGATTAGTAGGATTAGGTACTCGGATAATTGGCACGATTATAGGCTTTGGTTTCTCGGATTGCAGTTGAATCTGGGCTTGATTGCGGCCGTCTATTGCTTGTTGGTAATTAGGCTTGTATTTTATTGCTTGATCGTAAGATGCGATCGCGTCTTTAAACCGTTTCAAATTTAATAGAGCATTGCCTCTACTATACCAGCTTTCAAAATGGTCTGGTTTATAACGAACTGCCTTATTATAAGACGCGATCGCATCTTCGTATTTTTGCAAAATGTATTGCGAATTACCCAAATTATACCAAACTTGATAGTCTTTTTGCTTAAGTGTTGCTGCTTTCTTATAAGATTTTATTGCTTCTTCATAGCGTTGGGTTTGATGCAGCGACCAACCCAGATTATACCATGCTTGATAGTTACCAGGATTATATTTAATTACTTGATTAAAAGATTCAATCGCTTCTGGATAACGTTGTAAATTGAGCAGTACATTACCTCTCGATAACCAGGCTTGATAATAATTTGACTTATATTGCACACCTTTATCATAAGCTGTAAATGCGTCTTGGTAGCGTCGCAAATTGACTAAGGAATTTCCCCAATTATACCAGGCTTGCTCGTAGTCTGGTTTTAAATCCACGACTTTTTCGTATGCTGCGATCGCTTCTTGGTATCTGTTAGAATTTTGTAAGGCTAATCCTTTTTTATACCACGCTTCGTAATTATCTGGTTTAAATTCAATCGCTTTTTCATAAGCTTTAATTGCTTGGTCATATTGATTTAAGTTACTAAAAGCTTCACCCTTAGCATTCCAGACTTCCGAGTTTTCATTATTTAATTGTAAGGCTTTATCAAAAGAGGCGATCGCTTCTTGATATCGCTGTAAATTTGCTAATACAAAACCTCGCCCACTCCAAGCTTCAAAATAATCTGGCTGAATTTGAATTGCTTTATCATACGCCGCTAGCGCATCTTTGTATTTTTTTAATTTATACAGCGTTTTACCTTGACCATTCCAGCCTTTAGCATAATCTGGTCTAATATTAACGGCTTTTTCATATACTTCTAATGCATCTTGATAGCGTTGCAAGTCAAAAAGCGTATTTCCTTGTTTGGATAATTCTATAGCGTTATTTGAATTAATGTGATTCAAAATAAATATTGATGCTACTCCGCTGACCCCAATTAAAAATATCGCTAGGAAAATTTTACCCAATATACCTTTTTTCGGTTGAGGTTTGTTTATATTTTTTGGTAGAGAAATAGGAGTTAAAGCAATTGTTTGGGCAGGTGGTTGTGTTAACTCTTTCAGCGCTTGTAATGCTACCGTTGCCGAAGCATAGCGTTGCCGAAAGTCGTAGCACACCATCTTATCTAAGAATTGAGCAAATTCTGGCGTTACCGTGGCTTGATTGTGCCAGATAATTTCATTAGTATCGGCATCTTTTACTATTTCCTCTGGTGATAATCCAGTAAGAGCTTGAATAGCAATTATTCCCGTAGCATAGATATCACTGCTTAATTTTGGCGTACCATGAGCTTGTTCTCCAGGAATATATCCAGGCGTACCTATAGCAACAGTACCTTTAATTGAGCCTTCGGGAAGAATTACCTGGGTAGTAATTTGTTTAACTGCACCAAAATCAATTAAGATTAATTTGCCATCTGGGTGGCGTCTGAGGATATTTCGCGGATTGACATCACGGTGAATTACATTCTGTTGATGAACAAATTCTAATATTGTCAAAAGTTCTTGTAAAAGTGAAATTACTTGGTCTTGACTGAGGGTTTTACCTGGGATTAATTCTTGACTCAGATCATGCCCTTCGATCAATTCCTGTACAAGATAAAATTCGGCGTTCTCCTCAAAGTAAGCTAAAAGTTGGGGAATGCGATCATGAGTTCCTAATTTATACAGAACTTGTGCTTCTGTATCAAATAAACGCCTAGCTGTCTCCAAAGTTACGGGATCACTTGCCTGGGGTTTAAGTTTCTTAACTACACATGGAGGTGAACCGGGTAATTGGGTATCACTTGCCACAAAAGTTTCACCAAAACCCCCACCTCCCAAGTTACTAATAATTTGGTATCTTCCTACAAGTGTGTTTCCCAGCATCTCGTTTGCCTACTTAAGTGCGATGCGATCTGATTTCAATCTTGCCACACGTTTAGGGGGAGTAGGGGAGGCAGGGGGAGAATAATAACTAATAACTAATGACTAATGACTAATAACTAATTTATATGATTCCTATTAGTGATAATATTCGTTGTCGGACTAAGCCAATTATTAATCACTGGCTGATTGGTATTAATGTTGCCGTATTTTTATGGGAGCTTCAACTAGATTTTAGTGGTGGATTGGGTTATTTTGTTAATACTTGGGGAGTAATCCCAGCCCAGATTAGTGGGGCAATTACAAATGCATTATTTTACAACAATGCTGCTTGGATAATTGTAGTTTGGCGAACATTTTCACTACTTTTTGCAATATTCTTACATGGCAGTTTTAGTCAAATATTGGGAAATCTGTTATTTTTATGGGTTTTTGGTAAAGCTGTCGAAAATATTCTGGGGCATAAAGGCTATCTCGGATTTTATCTGGCTGCTGGCGCGATCGCATTTTTAGTGCAAATCCTGACTGAACCTAGTTTGACAGTACCATTGATTGGGGCAAATGGCGCGATCGCAGCTGTTTTAGGAGCATATATTATGAAGTTTCCTAAAACTAAAATTTACACAATTTTGCCGCTAATAATCTTGTATATCCCTATCGAATTTCCAGCTTTTTTCTATCTATTTTGGTGGTTTGTGCAACAATTATTTTATGGCATCGGCAGTTTAAATATTCCTCCTGTTGGCGTAAACCATTCGGGTGTTGTCTTCTGGGGACAGGTTGTGGGATTATTAATTGGTGCAGGTTTGATGCGTTTGAAGAGATAAATTTTTATTAAATCATCACTGGATGCAAAGTGTCTTGTCATCAGACATAGGTCTTAATCTCAGAGGATGTCTTTTAGCTGAAACCTTATGCACCTTTTGATAGATTACATTTTTTAGCTTAAAAATCCATACTGTTAAAGCTAGGGGATGCCTACTCTTCAAATCGGTATTGTTTAGTTGTAAGCGGTGTGCAAGATGCCTAATGTTGATAAAATTAACTTGAAAGTCACTGATGAATTAGCAGCTCTGCGGCAAAGTGTAGCTGAGTTAGAGCAGTCAAAAATATTTTATCAGCAAAGGCAAGCAGCGCTTGAGAAGCAAGTAATAGAGCTAGAAAAAAAACTGGCACTTGCACTACAATATCCCCATATTCAAGCTGTTGAATATGATATCAAGCGGCATCTGGAACAGGCGACATCCACAGCCTTGAATGTGCCAACAAATGTAGCAGTCACTTTAGAGCAACTCCAACAAGAAATTGCAGAGCGACACCAGCTAGAAGCCTCTCTGAAGGAGAGTGAAGAACGGCTCAGGCTAGCTCTAGATGTTTCCCAGATGGGCTTGTGGGATTGGAATATTGTTACCAATAAAGTCATCTGGTCTGAAAATTATGAAGTGCTTTTTGGCGTGCTTCCAGGTAGTTTTGACGGCCCTTATGAGGCATTTCGGAACTGCGTTCATCCTGAAGACAGGCAATCTGTAATGCAACTTCTCGCCCAGGCTTTAGCAGAAAAGACTGACTACAATGATGAATTTCGCATAATTCGCTCAGACCAAAGTACACATTGGATTTCTGCCAAGGGAAAATTTATCTATGACGATCATGGACAAGCGGTGCGAATGATCGGCGTTTGTATGGAAACTACTGTCTGCAAGCAGGCAGAAGAAAGTACTCGTGAACTCACAAGCCAAGTGCAAGAACAGGCAAATATTTTAAATGCCATCCTCACTGCATCAGTCGATCACATTTACATCTTTAATCGTAGAGGTTGCTATCAGTATGTCAGTCATGATGGAGCTACGGTATTAGGTTTAAAGCCCCAGGATCTTGTCGGAAAAACTTTGCAAGACTTGGATTTACCCGCAGACCTTGTAGAACAGCTAGAGAATCAACGACAAGCTGTCATGAAAACTGGGCAGCCAATCAAGGATGAGTGTAAATATGTTACTGCTGATGGAGTGCATTATTATGAATACATCCTTACACCATTACGGAATTCCAACCAAAGTATTGAAGGCGTAATTACTGTTTCTCGTGATATTTCCGAACACAAACGGGCAGAAAAATCATTACGTGAAAGTGAAGCCAGATTTCGGCGTTTGTTTGAATCCAACCTGATCGGGATCGCTTTTTGGAATGTTGATGGCTTTATTATTGATGCCAATGATGCCTTTCTCCAGCTAGCTGGCTACACTCGTGATGAGTTTGCCACCTTAGGTAGAATTAATAGGAGAGAACTTACTCCTGTCGAGTATAAAGATTTAGACGATCGCGCCCTTTTGGAGGTGCAAGCCACTGGAGTTTCCAAAATTTACGAGAAAGAGTACATCCACCGCAACGGGAAGCGAGTCCCAATTGTATTGGGGATGGCGTTGCTGAATGACTCCAAGGATAATGGTGTTGCTTTTGTACTGGATATTACCGATCGCAAATCAGCCGAGAAAGAATGCGCTCATTCACTCGAACGAGAAATGAAAGCACGCAAAGAAGCAGAAATCGCCAACAAAGTCAAAGATGAATTTCTGGCGGTTCTTTCCCATGAACTGCGAACCCCACTCAACTCTGTTCTGGGGTGGTCGAAAATGTTGCGAACTCGTAATTTCGATCAAAAAACCACTAACCACGCCTTGGAAACCATTGAACGCAACGCCAAGTTACAAACTCAGCTAATTGAAGATTTGTTAGATGTGTCTCGCATCCTCCAAGGAAAATTAAACTTGAATATCTGTCCAGTGACCTTGGTAATGGTAGTTGAAGCCGCACTAGAGACAGTACAACTAGCAGCACGAGCTAAATCAATTCAAATTCAGACGATATTTGATCCCACTTTGGGACAAGTGATAGGCGATTCAAATCGGCTTGTGCAAGTTGTGTGGAATCTACTTTCCAATGCGGTAAAATTTACGCCAGCAGGGGGACGGGTAGAAATTCGACTGATGGAAGTTGGTAACCAAGCTCAAATTCAGGTCAGCGATACAGGTAAGGGAATTGCGCGAGAGTTTTTGCCTTATGTGTTCGATTACTTTCGCCAAGCTGATAGCACAACTACCCGGACATTTGGTGGACTAGGTTTAGGATTAGCGATCGTGCGTAAGGTTATAGAGATGCATGGGGGAAAAGTTCAAGCCGAAAGTCCTGGAGAAGGATCGGGTGCAACCTTCACTGTTGAGCTACCGCTTTTGGTCACAAGTGAACAGATCACACGTGAAGAGAATCACTCTTTAGATTGTGAGCCGGAATCCTCGCTGCTTTCAAACACTCAAGTTTTGGTCGTGGACGATGAACCAGATATCCGTGACTTAATTACCTTTATTTTGCAAGACTACGGTCTAGAAGTAACCGCCGTAGCATCAGCACAGGAAGCATTACAAGCGCTGTCTGAGTCCATACCAGATATTTTAATTAGTGATATTGGAATGCCAAAGACAGACGGTTATATGCTGATGCGTGAAGTGCGATCGCGATCGCCAGGGCAAGGAGGACGCGTACCAGCGATCGCTCTGACGGCTTATGCAGGCGAAATGAATCAACAGCAAGCAGTAGCAGCAAGATTTCAAATGCATATTTCTAAACCAGTAGATCCAGATGTATTGGTGAAAGCGATCGCTGATTTAATTGAGTCAAGCTGATATTAGGTAAGCGTCCCAGAGGCTTTCCATAACTTTACATTGAGGAAGATTACGTTTTGATTTTGGCGGTGATGCACTGTAGCCGCGAACCGGGATACTGGAAAGAGCCTGTAAAAGAGAAACCATCAGATCGATAAAATAAACTTGACAATAAGTGAATTTATAAATTAGTCAGGCTTGCTACGCAAACTAATTAGCAGGCGATCGCTCTTATTTTACCAATTGATCGCCAGGGCAAGGAGGACGCGTACCAGCGATCGCTCTGACGGCTTATGCAGGCGAAATGAATCAACAGCAAGCAGTAGCAGCAAGATTTCAAATGCATATTTCTAAACCAGTAGATCCAGATGTATTGGTGAAAGCGATCGTCGATTTGATTGAGTCAAAATGATATAGGTAAGCGTCCGAGCAGTTTTTTATAATTTTAGTTTTGTATTAACATTGCAAGCCGAAACAATGGCATTGTAAGTCAAAACAATCGCATTGTTAGTTGATACAATCGCATTGTCAGTCGAAACAATCGCATTGTTACTCGAAACAATCGCATTGTCAGCCGAAACAATCGCATTGTTACTCGAAACAATCGCATTGTTACTCGAAACAATCGCATTGTCAGCCGATGCAATAATTTGCCGCTGCTACCTTATACTACGTGACGGTTCGTCTATGAGTGTGAGACACTGCTATCTCCAGAACGCGATCGCTCAAGTTGATAACACTACTAACGGTACTGGTTATCATGCATGAGAATCGCTATAAGCTGCGTAGGTTGGGTTGAGAAACGTAGACGCCCGGAGGGTAACCCAACATTAAGCGTTAATTGTTGGGTTTCACTTCGGTTAACCCAACCTACGATTCTCCTTAACCCAAGCGTATTTTTTTATAGGCGATGATCGCAACCAGACGCACAATCCTCTTGGCGTGTTCGGTACGTTACTTATTTATATACAATAGGACTCATATTTGATTTTTGAAAAGATACGTAGGGTGCGTTAGCGACAGCGTAACGCACCATTATCAAGGATTTGGTGCGTTACGGATTTCATCCTAACGCACCCTACAATACCTAATTTTGTTCAAAAATCAAATATGAGTCCTAAATAGGACTTACGCATTGACAAAAAATATCATCCATGCCCTTTAAGTAACAACTCATTGTTCAACATTCAACAGAGGTTAAAGAATGAATACAAAATTTTCAAAGCTGTCTTTTACCATAGCTGTCTTGTCTGCAATGATAGCTGGTGCTTCTGTAGCGTCGCCTACCATTGTATCGTTGGGCGATGCTACTGCCACATCTGTCAGAGATTCGTTTGTTGCCGACAATGCTATTGACAAAAATAAGAATACCCACTGGGAGGCTGACGCCCCTGGTGCAACCTGGACTGCAAAATTTAGTAGCTGCCAGCGCGTAGATGATCTGGTGCTTAACTGGTACGGCACAAACAAGTACACCTACAGCGTACAGCTTTCCAAGGACAATGGTGCAACCTGGACTACTGTTGTTAATAACACCTCTGGCAAGGGCAATGAAAACAAGCAAAACGTTACCGACCAACCCGCCAACGCGATCAAGATCGTGGGTGATAGCGATTCTAGATTGCGTATCGACGAATTGAAGATTAATTCGTTGGGTTCGACCAATGGCTGTACGAGCAGTGGTACTTCAAATTCCTCAAATAATCAGAGCAATGGTACTTCAAATTCCTCAAATGGTGAGAGCAGTGATACTTCAAATTCCTCAAATGGTGAGAGCAGTGGTACTTCAAATTCCTCAAATGGTGAGAGCAGTGGTAACGCTCAGTACCCAGCCGATGTGCTTGACCTAAGTAAGTGGAAGATCACCCTGCCAATCAGCTTGAATTCCAACTCAAACAAGGCAACAGAAATTAAGCAGCCGCAACTCAAGACATACAGTAATTCAGAATATTTTCGTCTGAATGCTGCGAAGAATGGTGTGCTTTTGAAAGCGATCGCTGGTGGCGCACGTACCAGCACAAGTACTGCTTACGCCCGTTCTGAACTGCGTGAAATGCAGGGTGATGGAACCGAGTCTGCTGCTTGGAACTGTCAGAATACCGATCATGGCATGTACCTGGAACAGACCCTGTTGCACAGCACCACGAACAAGCCGGAAGCCACCATCGCGCAGATCCATGACTCAAAAAACGACCTCATGATGGTGAAGTACTTCGGCCCATCCTTTGCCAACGGCTCGACAGACATTGGCAAGCTTGAAGCCCGCTTCAACAACGACACTACTAAAAAGCTTCTCGACAGCACTTACAAGATTGGCGATCCGATGACTATCGACGTTGCTGTTACATCCAGTGGCAATGTTAACGTCACCTATAAAAACCTACGTTCAGGTGTAACCAGTAGTACTGGTACAGTGAAGTTGACGGGTATCATCGGTTCCTGTTACTTCAAGGCGGGCGTATATATTCAAGCTTGCTCAAAGACTGATATTTACGGCAACACCAACACTGTGTGTGCGAATAAGGACTTGTCTGCTGATAAATATGAGACTGACCCTTACGCTTACGCAGAAATAGAACTACGCAAGATTACCCTACGCTAATCCGCAGAAGCTTTCAGCTTTTTTACCAGCATGTAAACTTCCCAAAAAAGAGGCAGAGGGCAGAAGGCTTGAAAAAACAATTTTTCCTTCTGCTTTCCTGCTAGACTCTGGATAGTCCCTATGCTTTCAGGAATTATGACATCTGTAGAGCAAGTCATGAAAGAAGCTTTAGCTTTGCCCAGTGCAGCGAGAGCATTGTTGGCAGAAAAGCTGGTTGAAAGTCTTGAATTTGATGTAGACGAAACACTTCAAACACTGTGGACAGATGAAGCCAAGAAGCGTAGAGATGAAGTTCGCAGTGGTGCAGTTCAACCCATTCCTGGATTTGATTGAACCAAGCTTATAGCTGATATAGGTAAGCTTCCGTCGGCTGTCCATAACTTTAGTTTTGTATTAACATTGTCACTCGATACAATTGCATTGTTAGTCAAAACAATCGCATTGTCAGTCGATACAATGGGATTGTTAGTCGATACAATGCTATTGTCAGTCGATACAATGGGATTGTTAGTCGATACAATGCTATTGTCAGCCGTAACAATGGGATTGTTAGTCGATACAATGGCATTGTCAGCCGATACAATAATTTCCCTTGCTACGTTTTTCTACGGCAACGGTTCGTTTAGGAGTGTGAGACACCCTACCTCTAGAACGCGATCGCCCAGGTTGATAACAGTACTAACAATAACAATACTGGTTATCATGCATGAGAATCGCTATAAAATTAGTAAAAGGTCTTCTAGGTCAACAATTTCAATCTTAAACACCATGAAGTGTCCTAAATTAAAGACAGCTATCTACCGTTTGGATGGAAATGACTGAGCAACGTGATGCTGACTCACCGTCAACTGATTCTCAGCAATTGAGTGAACTGACCGATGAAACAACTACTAAGTCGGTCGATAATTCCTGGACAAATCGCATTGCTGGTGTCTGGAACAACGCAACAACACGCTTAACGCAACTTCTACCCGTAGAACAACTGGCACAGACGGTTGTTGAATGGTTTAGTGTGAGCGAAACTCAGGTTACAGAGATTTTAGAGAAAGTCCGAGCTGAACTGCCAACCACAGAAGCCCTCGTGATTGGTAAACCCCAAGCCGGCAAAAGTTCAATTGTCCGGGGATTGACGGGAGTTTCTGCCGAGATTGTCGGTCAGGGATTTCGTCCTCACACGCAACACACCCAGCGCTATGCCTATCCTTCCAATGACCTGCCGTTACTGATTTTTACTGATACGGTGGGAATGGGTGATGTTAAACAAGATACTCAATTAATCATTCAGGAATTAGTTGGCGATTTAAAAAAGGAGACTCGATCCGCTAGAATCCTCCTTCTCACCGTCAAAATCAATGATTTTGCAACTGACACGCTACGACAAATTGCTCAACAGTTGCGCCAGCAGTATCCAAATATTCCCTGTTTGCTGGTAGTTACTTGTTTGCATGAGGTTTATCCTCTCGATACCGTCGATCATCCCGCCTATCCACCAGATTATCAAGAAGTCAACCGCGCATTTGCCGCAATGCAACAAGCCTTTGCAGGAATAACTGACCGCTCTGTACTCATTGACTTTACCTTAGAAGAAGATGGCTACACTCCAGTATTTTATGGCTTAGAAGCACTGCGAGATTCCTTAGCAGAACTACTTCCAGAAGCAGAAGCCCAGGCGATTTATCAGCTATTGGATCAAGAAGAACCTGGGAAACAACTTGGTAATCTTTATCGAGATGCTGCACGCCGTTATATTTTGCCATTTTCGATTATGTCTGCCACTCTTGCGGCTGTACCTCTGCCATTTGCGACAATGCCAGTACTCACTGCCTTGCAAGTATCAATGGTTGGTTTGTTGGGTAAATTATATGGGCAGACACTGACTCCATCTCAGGCGGGAGGCGTTGTGAGTGCGATCGCAGGTGGTTTTTTAGCACAGGCAATTGCCCGGGAGTTAATTAAATTTATACCAGGTTTTGGTAGTGCGATCGCAGCCTCTTGGGCAGCCGCCTATACCTGGGCATTAGGGGAAGCAGCCTGCGTTTACTTTGGTGATTTAATGGGAGGTAAGAAACCCGATCCCCAAAAAATTCAGTTGGTGATGCAAGAAGCATTTCAAGCCGCGCAAGAACGGTTTAAGGGAATCAAACGTTAAAACTCAAGAATCCGTTTCTCAAAGCAAACACTCACTCTTCTTTCCCACATAGCGCCCATAGGTTGCTATGGGTTGATAAACGGCAGATTCATATAATCGAATCGCTGGTGGTTTAGATATGAGATTATCTGTGTGTGGGAAACAATAAAATCATGCAAAACCGAACTTGGCAACCACCGGAATTTCTTCAACTCAACGGTCAATTTGTCACACTCAGACCCTTAATTCCCGAAAGGGATGTGGATACCTTATATGCAGCTTCACACGGCAGCCCTGAGAAAGAAGCCATCTGGAATTATCTATTTTACGGCCCATTTGATTGCCCTTCCACGATGAAAGACTGGATAGAAACAAACCTAGTAGATAAGTCTGACCCTCTTGCTTGGACAGTCTTTGAAAACTCAACAAATATTCAAGTGGGAATTGTAGGATTACTTGCGATCGCATCAAATCATGGTCGGGCTGAAATTGGTCATGTATGGTTTACTCCCGCAGTCCACAAAACTAAAGTCAATACAGAATCACAGTTTTTGCTACTTCAGCATCTTTTTGACTACCATTCTTATCGTCGAGTTGAGTGGAAATGTGATTCCCTCAACCATGCGAGTCGAACTACCGCTACAAGGATGGGATTCATTTATGAAGGACGTTTTCGCCAACACATGTTTGTTCGTGGAAGAAACAGAGATACTGATTGGTTCGCAATGACAGATAAAGAATGGCCGCGCTGTAAAGCCAATTTTGAAAAATGGCTTTATTCCCACGAAAATCTTTCATTAATGAAACTAAATAACAGCTAGTGGTCTGTGAAGCTAGTAATGAAAAGTTTGTAGTAAGCACTTTAGTGCTTAAAATATAAGGACTAAAGTCCTTACTACGAACTTACTTACCCTACACTTTCTCTTTTGCTGCTGGCACAATCCCAAACTTATCTAAACCTGCATCAATTCCCCTAAGTACTTTAAAATCCTCCTCTGGTAAGGGATAGCTACTACTGCTGAACAAACCTGCACTGACAGCAGGCTGCTTTTCCAAAAAAGAGAAAGCTTGGCGAAACTGATACGCTTGGGCTTTAATCGGTGAATCAAAGTGACAAGGAATAATCCACTGGAAATCCCAACTTGCAACTTTATCAGCCCAGTCGATGGTTTCTTGCGGTGCGCGGTTGAGAATCAGCGTCTGTAAAATTGGGGCGACAAATAAACGCCCATTCCCTCGCAAAGCATCAAACGATCGCTGCCAATCTGGATGCCATTTAAAAGGATACAATCCGAAATAAGCTTTTTTTGAGCGTTCTGGTGCTTTCAAGGCATCTTGCAACACCTGACTCCATTGGCGTATATCTAGTGTGCTTGGTTGAAAGTACAAAGCAAACAACGAGATACGCTGCCAACCCTTACGGCGATTTTCCTGAATGTCTGCAATAATATCAGCAGCATGATCCTTGGCATGAAATAGCAAGGGATATGGATCTAATAGTGCGATCGCAGGTGGATCTTCTGGGATAGAAAGTACAGAATCTGTTACTAAAAGAGTATGCGATCGCTTGTGGAAAAAAGCAACTTCTGCAAACCGACCAGGGCCAAGCTCGATGGGGCCCAGCATTGCATAATCAAACTCGTCAGCAAAGGGTGTTTTGCTACTATCTTCTGGAAGTACTTGAGTTCGTTTCAGTGGTAAACCAAGCCAGCTAAGGGGGAGATTTAGCGGGAAACTCCACTGATGGGGAGCCACAAACACCTGTGCAGTCGGAAAATATCTGGCGAAGGGGCCGACGAAGACTTTGTGTTCTATAGCGGAGATAGTTGGCAGAATAATGTACTTAACGTTACCATGTTCCGCCACCAACTCATTCACAAGCCGGATGCATTCTGGGGTTGGTGCAACAGGTGCGTAGATAAGAAGACCCCCAGTTTCGAGCTTAACCACAGTCATGCGAATCGGTACAACAACGTAGAAAATGCCCTGAATCTGGTCAAAATTCCAAATTGTGTCCTTGACCACTTCTTTGCGGATTGTCTGTCGCCTGCCATAAGGGTAAAGTGGCACAACAGGCCATAATCTCCATGAAAAATCCCTTGGATGAATCTGTTGTGTATTGACTATGCGTTGATCATCAGCCACTCTGCAACCCCCTCCAAATTCCCTGCTCAAATTGTTTTTATTTGCTATCCCCAAAGTTGGAGTTTAGCAAATTGTTGAGATAATAACCTAGCTTTTAACAAAACTGTTAATACATGTGCTTTGGGCGCACAGATGTCCACCCCGACTAACGCTCTTGATTGGTTCATCAATAAAGCTCAACGATTCATTTACAAGTCCCACTTATACTAATTCGCTAAATTTTTGATGGCATTTTAACTTGAAACCTATTTTAGCTATTGATTTGGGACAGAAATAATTAATTATTAAGAAGAGGTAGAAGAGGAAAGGCTAAAATCTGAGTAAGAGTGCGATCGCATTAACACCCACATGACTAATTTGGTAAAACTTGAATGGAATAGATACGTATAATGCATAGCCTCCTTTTAGAACGCCCAAACCAAGCGAACACCGTCTACAAAAAACCCTTAGACATTAATCTTGACTTTTTAGCAGGCTCCTACAAAAGCAAAACAGTGCTAGCGAACTTAGAAGTTATTGATGAAGATATAGTTGCTAACTTAGACAAAGTACTGGAAATTAAACCAGATTTGTACGAAGCCTGGTATAACCGCAGTATTGCGCTGGTGAATTTAGGTAGCTTAGAAGAGGCGATCGCTAACTTGGACAAAGCTCTAGCAATTAAACCAGATTTATATGAAGCCTGGTTCAACCGGGGCATTATAGTGGGATGTTTGGAACAGTCAGAAGAAGCACTTGCCAGTTTCAACAAAGCCTTGGAGATTAGACCTAAGAAATACGAAGCATGGTTTAACCGAGGGATTACGCTGTATGACTTAGGACGTTTAGAAGATGCTATTGCCAGTTTCAACAAAGCCATTCAATTTAAATCTAACGATTACTGGAGTTGGTACAATTTGGGCATTGTACTTTATGACTTGGGACACTTTGAAGAAGCAACGAATAGTTTTGATAAAAGTATAAAATTGAACCCCAATATCTCGAAAGGCTGGTATTGCCGAGGTATTGCACTTGGACAATTAAAACGCTTGCCAGAAGCAATCATTAGCTTTGATAAAGCCTTAGAATTAAAACCGGATTGGTACGAAGCTTGGAAGTATCGAGGGATCACGCTAAGAAAGTTAGAACGCTTTCCAGAAGCAATTGCTAGTTTTCACAAAGCCATTACAATTAAGTCTGATGACTACGGAGATTGGAATAACCAAGGCTACATTTTGTTGAAGCTGAGACACTTTGAAGAAGCTATTGCTAGCTTTGACAAAGCTTTGGAATTAAAACCTGATTATGCAGATGTTTTTTACAATAAGGCATGTTGTTATGCGTTGCAGGGAGATATTGAACTAGCAATTGATAATTTACAAAAAGCTATCAATCTGAGTCCTGAGCAATATTTACAAATGGGAAAAAATGACTCCTATTTTGACATTATTCGAGAAAATGAGCAGTTTCAGGCTTTGATTCAGACAGAAAATGATTGGGAAGATGAAGAAGAAATAGATCAACAAGAATGGCTGAAAGCAGCAGCGAGTAATCCAGTCTTTGATTTTCTAAAAGATCCTGAAGAAGATATTTACACCTTAGCCGATGGAAAGCCATTCAATGACTAAGGGTAAAATTGTCCTCGTACCTTTCCCATTCGATGATTTATCAGCTATTAAATTGCGTCCAGCCATTTGCTTGACTAATCCAGTGGGATCTTACAAACATGTTATCCTTGCTTTCATCACCAGTAAGATTCCATCTGATTTGATGGAAACGGACATTGTATTGGATACCAGTCATCCTGATTTTGCTGCCAGTGGGTTAAATAAACCATCGACTATTAGGCTGGATCATTTGATGACAGTTCGTAAATCGGTGATTCAGCGTGAACTGGGTACATTGTCATCGGATATGCAAGATTTGATTGCTAAAATTCTGTGCAAGTTATTAACATAGCGCTTTTCTCTTTAATGCAACACGTGTTAGGGATGCTGTACCCCTACCAATGGTACACCAGTATGCTCAAGTCTTTTAACCCACCTATGCGACTTGCTCCTATATTGCACGCAACTAAAAACACAACAGCGATGACTCATTACATTTTAAAAGCCTCAAAAGAAACCGTGCATTTAGGTGGTTTCTCCCATCTGCTAGAACCAGCGCTCATTATTAATTCAGGTGATACGGTTGATGTGGAAACTTATACTGGTTACTACGTTTACGACAAAGCACCACCTGAGTTTCTCACACCAGAATTTCTCGACATCTGCCAAAATCTTCTACCAGAACGCAAAATTGCTGGGGGGCCGCATTTACTCACAGGGCCGATTTATGTGCGCGATGCCGAACCAGGGGATGTTTTAGAAGTACAATTAGATGCGATCGCACCTCGTTTACCCGTCGGCTTCAATGCCATTCGTACAGGTTGGGGAGCTTTACCACATCAGTTTCCTCAACCTGCTTTGAGATTCATTCCTCTAGATTTAGCAAATAATATCGCTGAATTTCCGGCGGGTACTGGTATAAAAATTCCCCTCAAACCGTTTTTTGGAATTCTTGGTGTCGCTACTCCAGAAACCTCTCGAACTTCTGTCCCACCAGGTTCTTACGGCGGTAATATCGACAACCGGGAATTGCAAGCTGGTTCTCGTTTATTTTTGCCGATTTTCGTAGCAGGTGCATTATTTTCTATTGGTGATGGACATTCGGCACAAGGAGACGGCGAAGTAAATGTCACCGCCATTGAAACTTCCATGAACGGTAGAATTACCCTCAAACTTCGCAAGGATTTACAACTGACAACACCAATTGCCGAAACTCCAACTCATATCATCACAATGGGCTTTGCTCAAACCTTAGATGAAGCCTTAGAACTGGCTTTAAAAAACATGATTGATTTTCTGGAACGCTTCATAAATTTGTCGCCAGAAGATGCTTATGTATTGTGTAGTTTAGCTATAAATTTTCATATCACTCAAGTTGTGAACAGTCCCCAAAAAGGTGTGCATGGAATGCTACCAAAATCAATCTTTTCCCAAAATATTAATTTGTAATTTGCAATCTAGCGACCATTTTTTATGTCTAATATCTTTATTCAACTGTTGTTAATCGGTTTAGTTTCTGGCGTTGCTGGCGGGATGTTTGGTATTGGTGGCGGCGCAATTATGATTCCGGCAATGGTATTAGTAATTGGTTTGGATCAGAAGTTAGCTACAGGAACTTCTGTGGCTGCTCAAATTTTGCCAATCGGCATCTTAGCAGCCTTAGTTTACCACCACAACGGTAATCTTAATATCAAATATGCTCTGATTATTGCAGTTGGTTTAATTGTGGGTAACTTGTTCGGGGCATTGTTTGCAAATCAGCCGTTTATTAGCACCGAGTTAATGAAAAAGCTGTATGGTATCTTTGTGTTAATGATAGGTATTCGTTATTTACTGTCAAATTAAAGACTTTAATTAAGCTTCAGCAATATATTTGTTAAGCCATCGCCTAGCTTTTCAATAGATTCTTGCTGTTTAGGATTTTTTAACGTGCCATCAGCATTAAAGGCTTCATAAACTTTGGGTACGGCTACCTGATCGGGAAGTACCAAAACTTTCATGTTTCCCAAGATAGACCGCAGGTGAACCAACCCCCGCAGACCACCAAGAGCGCCTGGGGAAGCGCTCATAATACTAGCAACTTTACCTACAAAAGCAGTCAAAGCCAAAGGCGCTTCATTTGCAGATGGACGGGATGCCCAGTCAATGGCGTTCTTCAAAACTGCTGTGAGGGAACTGTTATATTCAGGCGAAGCAATCAGCAATCCTTGATGAGAAATCATCAAGTCCTTAAAAGTGCGGGCGTTGGCAGGTAGCCCTTCTTGAGCTTCTAAATCTTCATCAAAAAGAGGTAAGGGCAAATCGCGGAGGTCTATATAAGTCACTTCTGCGCCTGCTGCCTTCGCACCAGCAGCCGCGATTTTTACCAATTTTTTGTTGTAAGAATCAATCCGGGTGCTGCCGGCAAAGGCGAGGATTTTGGGTGTAGATGCCATAGTTCTAGGTTGAATGGGAAGGATTAACCTGTTCAACTGCATTATCCTGTTTTCAGGCGATCGCTATTTGCTACCTTTAGATTTTCTTTATACATTCCCTCTTAGCTTACAAGGGGGTGTTGACACCCGCTAATCAAACCTGTATCTTCAAAGTATATACGTCAGACAAAGTTTTAAAAGTGTTTCACTCCGAAAATCTAAAGTTCGGGCGTGTAGATCGCTAACAAAATATTTGGAGATAGCTATGACGGCAGTTGTTGCTAAATGGGGAAATAGTTTAGCTATTCGGATTCCAAGAGCGATCGCTGAACAAGCACATATAACCGAAGGGACAGGTATAGAGCTTAGTGTGGAAGGTAACAATATTATAATTACACCACAAAAAAGAAAAAAGTATACCCTTGATGAGTTGCTTGAAGGTATGACTCCTGATAAATTTCATCCTGAATTTGAAACTGGAAACGCTTTGGGGAATGAAGATTGGTAGTTAATCCATACTTTCCCAAAAGAGGAGATATTATCAAATTAGAATTTGGAGCAACACAGCAGTTTACGGTTGATTCAATTCAGCGTGCATTTGCCCTCTACACATCAGGAATGTCATTTGATGACATTGCTAGGACAATGAACAATGAACTACAACAACAAGGGCGGGAGCAAATGGGCTACCGCCCTGTTCTTGTTATATCTCCAATTCAATACAATCGAATGGCTTCTTTAGTTTTAGTATGTCCTATAACCAGCAAGGCAAAAGGGCTTAGTTTTGAAGTTCCACTTGTTAAAGAAATGCAAACAAAAGGAGTTGTGTTAGCCGACCAAATTAAAACACTCGATTGGAAAGCTAGAAAGGTTAAATTTGTTGAAAGTGTTTCACAAGATTTAATAGAAGAAGTACAGGCAAAACTCGAAACATTGATTTTATAAAACTAATTTTATTTAAATTTAGAAGCGCGATGGCGTACACGCCCTTTCCGGTGGCGATCGCAACTTTAATTGCAACGTGAGTTGATGCATTACTCGACGCAGCATTTCTCGCTCTACTTCCGACTCCTGACTTCTGACTTCCACCAACTAGTTAATAAGTTGTAAGTTGAAGTCGGAAGCATTATTGCTTATCCTGGATCTTAGGTTGAATGGGAAGGATTAAACAGTTCAGCTGCATTATCCTGTTTTCAGGCGATCGCTATTTGCTACCTTTAGATTTTTTTTAGAAACTTTCTCTAAGATTATGGCGAATTGGTCAGATTCTTATCTCGGTAAGTTACGACAAGTTGTAGGCGATCGCCTACTTCTATTATTTGGCGCACGCGTGATTATCGAGGATAACTTGGGGCGCGTTTTATTGCAAAAGCGAAGTGATTTCAAACTTTGGGGGCTACCTGGTGGCTGTCCAGAAGTAGGTGAATCTGCCGAAGAATGTTCAGCACGAGAAGTTTTTGAAGAAACTGGTTTAACGATTAAGCGTTTTGCAGCTGTGGGGTTTTCTTCCAACCCAGCCT
Organism: uncultured Nostoc sp.; assembly: GCF_964245575.1. GTDB lineage: Bacteria > Cyanobacteriota > Cyanobacteriia > Cyanobacteriales > Nostocaceae > Nostoc. Next base: position 29,295 of record NZ_CAXTNP010000051.1, read on the forward strand.
TTGAAACTGTAACTTATCCTAACGGCGATCGCGTCCAAACCTTCATTTTGATTTTGCGAGCTGTTGAATGGCAAGGCAGCCTCGCTTGCCTAGATGGAGAATCGCTGGCGCTAGAATTTTTTGATTTGGCAGACTTACCTACGTTAATGCCAAACGATCGCCCTGTTTTGGAAAAGTTTCAAGAATACAAAAAAAGCGGCAAATTCCTGATGTTCTAAAGCATTTTTTCCAAAAACTGTTTAGCGCGATCGCACTGAGGATTTTGGAAAAATTCGTTAGGAGTAGTATCTTCTGCTAAAATTCCCTGATCGAGGAACATAATCCGATTGGCAACAACTCTTGCAAAGCCCATTTCATGAGTAACGATCGCCATTGTCATTCCAGAAAGTGCTAAAGCTTTGATCACTTCCAGCACATCCTTAACCATTTCCGGATCTAGCGCAGAGGTGGGTTCATCAAACAAAATCATCTCTGGTTCCATTGCTAATGCACGGGCGATCGCTACTCGCTGTTTCTGTCCCCCGGATAGTTTGGACGGATAGACAGACACTTTTGATTCTAAACCTACCTTAGCAAGCAATTCTATGCCATGTTCTTGTGCTTTTTGCTTGTTTATTCCTTTCACCTTTATGGGCGCGTAGGTGACATTTTGCAGCACACTCATGTGGGGAAACAAATTAAAATGTTGAAATACCATCACCAAATGCTGACGCACCTTAGCGATGTTTGCTTTAGGCTTGGTAATTTCTTGCTCGTGAAAGTAGATTCTTCCTCTAGTGGGTTGTTCTAGCAAGTTTATGCATCGCAAAAAGGTAGACTTACCTGAACCAGAAGGGCCTAATATAGCAACTACTTCCCCCTGGTAAAACTCAGTGGAAATATCTTTGAGTACGTCGAGTTTGCCAAAGGATTTAGACAAGAATTCCGTGCGAATTATTACATTACTCACTTTCCCGTAACCTCCTTTCTAAAGCGGATGCACCTAAGGTCATACCCATTACCAAAACATAGTAGATTAACCCTGCAAATAGCAGTGGTTCAAAATAAATATACTTATTTGCACCAACGATTTGGGCGCTGCGTAATATTTCCACCACCCCAATGGTTGACACCAGCGCGGAATCTTTGAGCAATCCGATAGTTTCATTCACCAATGCGGGGAGAATATTCTTCAATGCTTGGGGCAAAATCACATCCCACATCATTAACCAATAGGGAACACCCATGGACATCGCCGCTTCACTTTGCCCTTTATCCACCGCCTGAATTCCACCTCTGATAGTTTCCGACATATAAGCGCCAGAATTCAGAGTAAAAGTTAGCACCCCAGCCTCCAATGCGGAAATGTCATAGCCTGTAAGCTGGGGTGTTGCGTAGTAAACCAACGCCAACTGTAATAACAAAGGTGTGCCTCGGAAAACAGAGGTGTAGGCATTAGCAACCCAGGTAAGCGGCTTGATGCCGAGAATTTTTAATAGAGACAAGATTGTTCCCCAGATTAACCCCAAGGTTACAGATAATAGCGTGAACAACAAAGTTAAAGGGATTCCCCGCAGAATAAAGGGAATGTCTGGAAGAATTCTGGTGAAGTCGAGATTCAATCCACCTTTGGCAGGAGTTGAAGATGCAGGATTGGCACTAATGTTCTGTGAAAACCACTTGGCGACAAGTTTATTCAATGTGCCATTGTCCTTCATTTGTTGAAGGACTTTGTTAAACGGTTCGACAAAAGAAGAACCTTTAGGAAAAGCGATCGCTGATCCACTTGCCTCCTCTGAGGGAATAGTATTAAATTCTAAATCTGGGTTAGCTTGGGCAAATCCCTTAGCGACAGTATCTTCAACAATTGCTGCATCAATTCGCCCAGATTTGATTTCTTGAACTACTTCCGGCACTTTGTTGAGTTGCTTTAACTGAATACCCGCAACTTTTTTAGCAATTTTCTGGGCATTTTGTTCTTGTATGGTTCCTAGTTGCACCCCAACTTTTTTTCCTGATAAGTCTTGGGGCTGCTTCAGATTGCTACCTTTAGGAGCGACAATCGTATCTTTAGCTTCGTAATAAATAATTGAAAAATCAATATTTTTTTGACGTTCTGGAGTCGGAGTCATCCCAGCCATGACAAAATCAGCGCGATTTGCTTGGAGTGCAGGAATTAATCCATTAAAATCGGATTCCATTATTTGAAGTTTAAACCCTAGTTTTTCAGCAAGGGTTTTGGCAATATCTATATCAAAGCCAACGATTTGGCGATCGCCTCCTTTGGTATCATAAAACTCATAAGGAGGATAATCTGGAGAAGTAATCATCGTCAGTGTATCTTTCCCTAAAGGTGAAGCAGCTTTTAGAGAATTACTATGTCCTGAAATGATGCTGATTCCTACTACTGTTAGAACCAGTATCGTTAATAGCCATACTTTTTTTTTCATGAACTTGATATTTCTTTAGAGACAGCCTCTAAGAAAAAAGGGTCATATTAGCAACTAGCCAAATATTTTAGTGGATCTATAAGTTTTGTGCAGAAGTTTTTGAATCTGTACTTATTTTTTAAACCACTTTATCTTTTAACAGAAAATTTAGAAGACGGCGAACATAAGCACCCCACGATTCAGCACCAGGTGGAAAAACTGATGCATAAAGCATAATACTGCTTATTGTGTCGAAGAATAAATCAGAATCGGCATCGGCTTGAAATTCACCTCGCTCCTTTGCACGTTTTAGCACAATCGCAAAAGCTTCCCGTCGAGGCTAACGTCATGGTGTGTGGTTATACAGTTCCATTTTTTTTTGAATTAGTGCGATTAATGCCAGAGTTGATTTCAATGTGGCGAAAAACTCGCAATCATCAGATTTTCGTCCCGTTTCTTAACTTTGAACCAATGTTAGACCGTTCACTGTTAGAAATTCGTCAAGAGTTTGACCTTTTACCTTTTATTAAATAGACTTTTTTGTTTAGTCGCCTCCAGCAACTTAACGCTGGCATAAATAGCATCAATATAAGGTGTGGGAATTTGAGTAAGTTTTCCCAATTCTGCCACCGCACCAACGATCGCGTCTATCTCCGTAGCGCGTCCAGCTTCAATATCTTGTAACATCGAGGTTTTATGAGCGCCAACATTTTCTGCGCCATTAATTCGCTGTTCTAAAGTAATGCCAAACTTTATACCCAAATTTTCGGCGATCGCTTGAGTTTCACTCATCATTTGCCACGCTAGTTCACGGGTGAGGGGATAGCGGCAAATATCCTCTAAAGTAGCACCAGTCAGGGCACTGATCGGATTAAATGCCACATTTCCCCACAACTTGATCCAAATTTCCGTGCGAATTTGATTGCGGATTGGTGCTTTAAATCCTGCCTGTTTTAAAGTTTGTGCTAATAATTGGATGCGTTCTGTTTTAGCACTGTCGATTTCACCCAGAGTAAAGCGATCGCCTTCAATATGCTTAATTACACCTGGTTCAATTATCTCAGTTGCCGGGTAAACAACACAACCGATAGCACGTTCAGCACCGATATTAGCTTCAATAATCCCATCTGGGTCAACAGATTGAATCTGCGTACCTTCATACTTACCGCCATACTTGCGAAAGTACCACCAAGGAACGCCATTTTGAGCTGTTACCACTATTGTGTGAGAATTGTAGAGTGCAGGTAGAGAAGGTGCGATCGCAGGGACACTGTGAGCTTTAACAGTTAAAATTACTACATCTTGCGTCCCTGCTGACTGAATATCACTAGTTGCCAGAAATGGAGTAGCAATTTGGCTAGAACCATCTGCCATAAGCAACTTCAGCCCATTTTTTTGAATTGCCTCCAAATGAGAACCACGAGCGATTAGCGTCACCTCTTCACCCGCTAGTGCCAGTTTTGCTCCTAAATATCCACCAATCGCACCCGCGCCAACAATACAGATTTTCATTTTGTCAAATTACTCATTACTTCTTATATCATGTCCGAGTAATTCGTGATGATTCCTAGTCATTGCACCCCATACGCCAGATGCTCCACTTGGGGAAACCTCTTCTCTACGAGACGCTTTGCGTTGGCGGAAGCCTCTCCAAGAGTTGACGCTAGCCTCTCCCTTCGAGAGAAGACCGCACTGGCTCCCCTTGCCAAAGGGCTACGGTGTATACACAAGTATTGGAAAGTTGCCCCACAGCTTTTTGATCCCCCCAACCCCTCTTGGAAAGCAAAGTTGTTTCATTCACTCATTGGCTCAAAAAAGACTTGTGTTGTGAACGAAAGTGGTTGTGTTGTGAACGAAAGTGGTTGTGTTGTGAA
>NZ_CAXTNP010000052.1:0-33482 GCF_964245575.1 uncultured Nostoc sp.
GTAATAGATTTATAAGTAACTAATTGGTTTTGCTTTTTAGTTAGCATCACTTATTTTTAAATATACAAATAGTTACTAAAGTCTTACCCATTTCAATACCTCCACGTTTTTGTTATAGCGGTAGGTTACACCATCCTTAGTAGTCACAGACTTTTCTTGACTAGCCTTGCTTCTGATCGTAGTAATAGAATAGTCCGTTAATGTCTGAAGCTCTTTATGAGAAAGTCCTATAATTGTGGCACTCGCTGCTGATTTTGGTTTCATTTTGAGTTCGTTTTTCGGGTAAATATCTATCGTAATTTGCTCCTTTTGTGATGGTTTAACAGCAATTTGTTTTTGCAATTGATAATCTTGTATAGAAACAAGTTGCCAATTAGATTCTTGTGAAAGTTCTAACACCCATTGATGATAATTAAATAAGCTTTCCCTATGACCAACGCTGATAAAAGTTGTTTTCGTTGATTGTAACTGTTGATATAAATTCCCTTCATTATTTAAATCTAAAGCACTCGTTGCTTCATCTAAGATAGTGAAACTAGGATGTGTAATTAATAGCCGTGCAAAAGCGAGGCGTTGTTGTTCTCCTAAGGACAATATATTTTCCCAAGGAACTTCTGTATCAAAGCCATCTACGCGAGTAAGTAAGTGTTGCAGGTTAACTTGTTGCAAAATGTGTTCAAGTTCGCGATCGCTCATTTTCCTGTCTGTGTGAGGATAAAGCAACTGTTCGCGCAAAGTCCCTAAAATGATATAAGGCCGTTGGGGTAAGAATAATACTTCTTTTAGGGGAGGACGCACTAGACGACCAGTTCCCGCATTCCACAAACCAGCGATCGCTCTCAATAAAGAACTTTTACCCCTACCACTAGGGCCAACAATCAATAACCCTTCGCCTGGCCCAACAGCAACTGACAAATTTTCAACAATCACCTGTTCATAATTTGGTGTTTGTAAAGTGACATTCTCAAAAGCTAAACGTTCTTCTTCTATAATTTGAATAGTACTGACGTTCTCTGGTTGTTTACTAGCAGCCTGTAGCGCATCTGAAAACTCTGCTAAACGCTTTACATAGCCAGAAAACCGCCCTGAAATCCCAAACTCGGCTATTAGTTCTCCTAGAGCATTAGAAAACATAAAACAAGCAAAACTAGCTTGGTTAATTTGTCCATAATCAATTTGATCCTGGAGAAATAAAGGTGTAAGAATGAACATCGAGAATACGCTAATGGCAGACTGATATGCTCTGCCAAAAGCGTCTTGTCCCCTCTCTAAATTCAGCCTGCGTTCAGCAGTTTTTAAAACATTATTAAATCGACGCTGAATTATATTTAGTTCTTCATCTTCTCCCTGAAAAAAAGCGATGGATTCGGCGTGATTACGAACATGAGTTAAGCAATAGGCAAAATCTGCTTTAAATGCAAGTTCTTCTTGGTTAACTTTATTTATTGCTTGATTCAAATAAACAGCTATTAAATTACCTATAATTGTATAAATAATTAAATAAATTGCGATTTCTGAAGAAACTATCCAGAGAATTATCAAAGAACTGACCATTTCTAAAGATTTTTCTAGTAAAGAAGATGAGAATCTCAAGCCAATACTAGTAATAGGTTCTATTTCTTGGGATAAGCGTTGATCTGGATTATCTATATCAGATTTAAAATTGATTTTATAATAAGCTTGATTGCTTAAATATTTTTCTAACACATGAATATTTAGCCATTTATACCAGTCAAGAATTATTTTTTTTCTGACATATCTCAAAAGAGTCACTAGCAAGACCATTCCTACAATAATGAGACTGGACAGCCATAAAGTACTATTATATTTATCAAGGTCTCTCTGTTCAATCACGATATCAATTACATAGCGATTCCAGTAACTATTTGCAGCATTTGCACCGACAATTACGACTATTAATAATACTAAGAGAATGAGCATTCCCCATGAGCGAATCACATCTGAAAATGCTCTTCCTTCTGCTTTTGTTGGATACCAATAAGGCCCGGCAACTACTTTCACATCCTGCCAAAATTGAATCAAGGCTGAAAAAGGATTTGTTGTATTTTGCTCACGCACAGATGGAGTTTGCATATTCTAAAAATGTAGCCATTACTAATTACACTAGGAATTTTCAAATGGCCTTTGAGAATCAAGTTAGACTCAGAGGCCATTTTTCCTTTTAGAGAATGTCTGAAAACTTTTATGGTGTTGTATTCGAGATTTGTAGCTCCCCCTAAATTCCCCTTTTTAAGGAGGACTTTAATTAAATTTCCTCCCTTTTTAAGGGGAGCCAGCTACGCTGTAAGCGTTAAGGCAGGCTAGCGACTGGCGTGGGCTAGGGGGATCAAATCGAATGCACTAGGTCAATGATTCCTCATCAACAATTTCGACTGTTCTCGGAAAAGGGCCTTGGTCAGGCTCAGTAACGACTACTGGGCTAATGTGATGTTTCAGTTTGAGTTTTAACTCATCTGAAATGGGCAATTCTTGAATTTCTTTGAGAAGAAATCTGACAGATTCAGTTTTGCTACGTTCTGTATAGATGAGCTTGAGAATGTTTTCAATTCCAAATCCCGCTATATATTCCCCTAGAACGGCTACCAACCCAAGTAAGCCTAAACCTCCTAAGAGGCCGAAAGGCCCGCCCAGCGTTGAAAGCATAGCGACAACGGCAGCGACATTACCCCCTGCTGCACCTGTTGCTATCACGAAAAGTATGCCAGGAAGCCCTAAACCAGAAATTTTTTTGACGAGTTCATCCATTGTACTTACCTACAATCCTTATAAAGTGAAAACATGACTAATACCAATTCGCAATTCGCAATTCGCAATTCGCAATTAAAAAACTTGGAGATACTTCCCTTTCAGGGTTAACATCTGTTTCATAATTTAATTGAATTGGTATAAGAGAGTCATTATTAATTTCTTTTGTGAAGAAATTAAAAATCTTACATCTTGCACCAGTTACCTGGTGCAAGATGTAAGAAATCTGATTTAGCCCAACAAAAGACTACAAAGTTCATCGATTTGTTGACTTTTATTAGATATTAGTCGATGGGCTATAGCTTGTAGCTGACGAGTATTTTGGAGTTTGGTATTATCTATTTCTTCTAGTTCACTATCTAACAATGTTTGAAAGCGATAATAAAAACTTTGAGCTTCTTTATCACTAGGTTCAAACAACTGTCCTAATTCTCCAGCTACCACTTCACTACTACCGTCAAACATAATATTTAAAAGCGGTCTTCCCCATTGTAAGAGTCCCCAATTTTTGACTTCTTTATAAGGGTAGACACTCGTCAGCGAACCTGTACCTAAAGAAACTACTAAAATATCTTCTGTATTGAGGACTTTTTGTGCTTTTCGTTTACTAGTAATTTGTGCTTCTAAAATAGCTAAATGGGCTGGATTATTAGCAAATACTCCACCATCGATTAAAGTATAGGCGATGCCGCTATTGTGGGGGTTTACAATCCGATGAGGAGCAAAATAAGTCGGAGTGGCACTAGTTGCCAATGCTGCATCTAGGAGCGAAAAACCCCCAGATAACTTCTGAAAATTCTTAGATTCTATTTGCTGTTTTTCTAGTTTGTTTGTAAAAAATATCGGAATTCGCTGCTCGATATCGTAACTCGTTACAAAAACTTCTTTGAGATTATTTTCTATAAGGGCGTTACCAAAATATTTCCTGAAAATTTCTTCTTTACTTTCGGAAGGATATTTTGGCTGGAGAAATATATCCTCTAATGGGCCAAGTAGTCTTTCAAACAACGGCTCATAAAATATTTCTACCCCATACTCAAGAAAGAACTGTAGGAGATCCTCGGCAGTGTATTCAGCTACTGGCAAGTTATCAGATACATCAGAACTTAATCGGGGTTTAGTTAGTCCAAGTGCTAAAATTCCGCCGCTTGAAGTGCCAGTAATTAAATCAAACAAGCTGAATATAGGCTTTTGTGTCCGCCTTTCAATTTCTGCTAAGAGTAATGCAGGAATAATGCCCCGAATACCGCCTCCATCAATGGAAAGTATTTTATATTTGGGACGGGCTTTTATATTCATAGTTTCTGGCGATTCTTCCTGAGTTAATATTTGTGCTTGTTGGATGTTGACCGGATCTTCAGTTTGGTCTGCTTTGGTTTCCTCGTCATGTGACCCGAGAGCGATCGCAGTTGGAATCATCTTGGATTCTTCGCTATTTGTTTCTGTCTGTTGAATTTCTTTTGGTTGGTTTTCGTCGTCGTTTACTAACGATACCGTTGCTGCTAATAGATTTGTAGTTATTGGTGAGATATTTTCTTCAGGAATAACTGCTGTCTCAGTTTGGATCTGTTCAAATTGAATATCTTCTTGATTGGATGATTCTGTGGCAAATGGAACTGGATTTAATGATTGTGTTGCGAATGGAATTTCTGCTAAAGTCCAAATAGGATTACCACGAAAGTTTCCTTGATAGGACTTTCCAGTTTGGTTTTTTCCAGTTTGGTTTTTGACAGTTGTACCTTGCCCATCGTCTAATCTCCAGTAGGCCACTAATCCTGATTCATCTCCGACTATTTGCCCACAACGATGATTCTGTATTTCTGCTTGAGTACAGGGATAATTCCAAACGCTAATATTTGCTAATTGTCCTTTGAAATAGACCTGTTTATGTAACGTTGCTCCCAGAGTTATAGAACTTGTGGCTTTGTTTAAAGATGAACCTCTAAGAGAATCGTTGTATTCATGCTCGTCAAGATATACGGTTATTTGACCACTATTAAAAACAATAGCAAAAAAGTGCCATTGTCCTATAGTTAATTCTCCTTGCCCGAAGGTTTTGATACTCTTGCTAACACTTTCATCAATGTAGACATCTAGGCTTCCTGTTTCACTGATGCCGAATTCAAAATTATCGCTATATGTCTCTGAAGAATGAGCAAAAAATACATTGCGCGTTCCGTAACTAGTTGCTTTAGTTGTTAGTTCATGTGGATTTGCCCATCCTGAAACCGTAAAAGCTGAACTCCCTTGAGCAAAAACGCCGCCAATATCGTTTCTGCCAAAATCTATATAATCATTTACCCCATCAAATGTCAAAACAGTTTGTGTATTTACTATGTTTATCACAAGGATTTAATCTCCAAATGTCAATAATTCGTAATTTTAAATAAGGGATTTAATATCAATAAAGTTAAGAGAAAAATCTCACTAACAACTTTTAAAGTGGTAGGGGATGTAGACGCGGCAGCAGCTACTTTTGTCTATAAAACGCTACTGCAAAACAGGGCGAACGCACGGTATTTCTGAAACCCTTGCTGAACAAGGATATTGACGAAAAAATAGGCTAAATTTAAAAACGCCGAAACCCTTGCTATTAAAGGATTCTTATACTTTAGATGCGTTTGCCCTGCTACTGCAAACGTGTTGTTCAACTGAGTACCTATAGGATAGAAGATTAGAAAAATATACAAGGCTCAATCCCGTAATTTTTATTAGTCAGTAATACTTCTGAGATCGCGTGCGAAATGGGGTAGTGTGGTGAATATATCTCCATCCAAAAAAATTCCCCGACTGGGTTAACTTCGAGGAATACATGCCGACCATCGGGGGTGACAATAATATCAATTGCTCCATAGTTTAAGCTAAAATAAGCCATCAGTTTGAGCAGTTTTTTCTCAATATCTTCTGGCAAGTCGTAGGATTGCCAATTTTTAACTAAAGCTCTCCCCTCTTTGCGCCAGTCGTAAGTAGATCCTGACAAGCTTTGGGAATCTACTGCGGCAGTAAATACGCGGTGTCCGACAATAGTTGTCCGCAATTCCAGCGCCTTGGGCACATTTTCTTGAAAGGTCATCGGACAAAAGCATAGTCCTTCCATATTCTCTAAATCATCATCTGTAACTGGAGTGGTAAACACAACGTTTTCTCGCCCCTGCTGATCATAAATAGCAAAGGAAGAAAGCATCTTGGTAACTATACCTTGCTGACACTCTTGAGCAAATTGCTTGACTGCTTCTGGATTGTTTGAAGTCAGAGTGCGTGGAGTTACAAGACCAACTTCTCGTGCAACTTGCAATTGTAGTTGCTTATTATTAGCCCGATCTACATTGGACATTTTATCAAAGTGGAATCCCTGAAGGCTGGCAATCATACCCCTGACTGTGGCGCGACATTCATTAATTGACGCATCTCTGTATTGCTTGTCCATTGAGTCGGGAATTTTTTCTCCGTAGCGCATCCGCCGATACCAAACTGAGGAGACTTCACTCAAATCTAGCTTTTGTTCGCCATCAGTAATAATTACTCGTTCAGTAACGCCAGAGTAAATATCTAACTTCACCTCGGTGGGATATCTATCTGTGTCAAACCGAAATGCTTTTTCTCCTCTAGCCTCAATTTCTTTGATGACTAGAGGAATACTTTCGTTGTCTTTACTAAACGTGACTATTAATACGGTCATAAAAAGTATGAAGTGTGAAGTATGTAGACACCTTTTGGGTGGCTTACCACAGGCTAGTATCAAATATTAAATTTTTGATCGTGCTTTCTTTGAAGTAGAGCATCAGCGATCGCACTTGCAATCGGTAAGTCTAAATCTTTTTCTAGCATTCCCCACTCCCCCAGAGGGTTGATTTCTAAAAAGACGTATTCCCCTGATGGTGTGACGATGAAATCTAACGCTCCAAACAACAGCCCAAATTTCCCCATAATGGCTTTGAGACGACTAACTACTTCATCAGGAAGTTGGTGGTGTTGCCATGCGCCAACTTCAACACCAGATTTACGCCAATCAACTTTGGCTGCTGCATACACATCTGCATTTAGCGCTCCCACAAATACATTACCATTCACATACACCACCCGTAATTCCTGTTGCTTTGGAATTTGCTCTTGAAAAACCATTGGGCAATAGCGTAGTGACTCGGCATCTTGTAAGTCTTCTTCCTTGACGATACTGGTGTACAGAAAAAACGAAGAGTTAGCTTCCATACTGTGGGAAAGAGCAGTTAAGAGCTTGCTCACCATTTTGCCCTTGACTTGCCCGAAAAACTCTCGTGCTGCTTGGGCTTTGTTGGTAATAAGAGTCTGGGGAATAACAAAACCTACTTCAGACGCAATCCGCAGTTGACGCAGCTTGTTACTTGCATAATCTATCCGTTCTAAATTATCTACCCACGTAGCTTCTTTGAGACTGTCCCAAAAACCATCTAAAGTTGCAAGTGATTCTCTAACGCAAGCTTCTCGGAACTTTGGCGCTAATTCTTGACTCAGTTGTGGTTCCCAAATACGGCGCAACCAAACAGCTTGCACCTGCTCTGTGTTGATAGAGTGGTTGTTATATTCTATAGTGTGGTAGCTTTTAGACTTATCAAAATGTGCTGTTAATTGCACTCCTAGAGGAAACTTATCAGTATCTAGACGAAATGGTTGCACCCCTTTTTTTGATAAGGCTTCTGCCACTCTATCTATTGTGAAAAAATCACCACTATGGGTAATTAATAAAACAACATTACGAGACAGGTGCATAAAATATACTTTTTTGAAAATTTTAGGAGGTAGCTATTAAGCAATAGCAAACAAATTGCTTTTTATAAACCAAAAAGTTTAAGTAATTTAGGTATCTATAAAAAGCAATCACCTCCATGTTATGGACAAGGCAATATGAAAGCGATCACGTCTCTAAGAGTAATTTTCAGTTATTTGATAACTGCTACTCTATTAAATTATGATTCAGCCAATTACAAGGTATCTTTCCGATAAGAAAGGTATAGCAGGAGGCAGGAGGTAAAACTATTGCTATTCCTAGCCTTCACGCTTGTCATTATGTCCTAACCTATGTGGCTACGGCTATACTTTTAGATGTAGAAGAGTAAATAAATTATTTATCTTCCAAATCTGAAGGATACTTGTAAGTCCAAGGAACCTCTGTTCCTTCAGTAGCTTGCTCTTCCAAGAAACGCGCAAAGAATGGTACCGCTACAATATCCACTGTTTTGACTGTGTTTGTAGGCATAGAGTTTTCCTTAAAAAAATTAACTTGTTTTCCAACTTAAATGTATATCATTAATTAAATATTTTTTCAAGGTCAGTTAAGACAGTTAAGAAGTAATGATTCTAAGGAATTTAAGAAACTTAAAAAAGTTAGGAAAGTTAAGTGGCAGTTAAGAAAGAATATCTGTCTTAAGTTTCTTAAGTTTCTTAAGTTTCTTAAATTAATTGTTTTAAATACTGTTGCATTTTCTCTAGAAAAATGAGATTATGCTTAAATTGAAATTATAAGTATGTTAATTTAAAGAAAACAAGTTTGTTTCAACAATAAATTAGTCTTTATCAAAAAAGAGTAAAATCATCAGTCATATCAGGAGTTAGTTATACTGTGATCGCAGCCACCCTGACAGCGTTGGCAACTCTGTTTGGCATCGTAGGAGGTATAGAGATGTTGGTCTAATAACGATTGTAGGAGATACTCTAATGGGATATGTGATTAAAGCCATTATCAAGGCTATTTATGCAAAATGTAAAAAGACTGAATTTGTAATATTTCTTCTCAAATAAATCAAATATTTGTTTATTAGAGAAGAGCTAAAACCTTGTTATACAAATCAATTTATTTTATCAAACGTGCAGCAAGGTAATATTAATTTTAAATAAATACAATACTTAGCAAAGTAGATAAGCTAATACAGTTAAAGATTTAGAGTTAGTTTTTAGTGAGTTTAATTATGAATGATGAAGCAGAAAATATTAATATTCAGTCAGAGGCGATCGCCATTATTGGTATAGGGTGTAAATTTCCAGGAGCAAATAATCATAATGAGTTTTGGGAAAATTTAGAGAAAGGAGTTAATAGTGTAACGGAGATACCTCAAGAGCGATGGAATATTGATAATTTTTATTCTTCAAATATTGAAATTCCCAATACAAGTACTAGTAAATGGGGAGGATTTATCGAAGATGTAGATAAATTCGACGCAAAATTTTTTCAGATATCAGAGCGAGAAGCTCGGCGAACAGATCCTCAACAAAGGATCATGCTAGAACTGAGTTGGTCATGCTTAGAAGATGCTGGATATTCACCATTAGAATTATCAGGAAATAACGTTGGTGTTTTTATTGGTGTTTGTAATTTCGATTATAAAGAATTACAAGATAAGGGCGAAGTTATTGAAGGATATAATTCTACAGGTACATATACTTCTATTATTCCGAATCGAATTTCCTACTTTTTCAACTTTCATGGGCCGAGTATTCCTATAGATACTGCTTGTTCTAGCTCACTTGTAGCCATACACCAAGCAGTGAATGCACTCAATCAAAATGAATGTGAGATGGCATTAGTTGGTGGTGTCAGTGTATTGTGTACACCGACTAGTTATATCTCTTTTAGTAAGTTGGGTATGTTATCACCTGAAGGTAAATGCAAAACCTTTGATGCTCAAGCAGACGGTTATGTGCGAGGTGAAGGGGCAGGTGTAATTTTATTAAAACCTTTGAAAAAAGCAGTTGAAGATAAAAATTATATTTATGGAATAGTTAAAGGAAGCGCCATAAATCATGGTGGTCATGCCCGTACTTTAACCTCTCCCAATGCTTATTCTCAATCACAAGTTGTGAGGTCTGCATGTATAAAGGCAAATATTACACCTGATACAATATCTTATATAGAAGCTCATGGAACAGGTACGCCGTTAGGTGATCCAATTGAAATTAATGCTTTAAAACGAGCATATACACAACTGTATCAGCACTATAGTATTGAAAAAAGCGCAGAAAGCTATTGTGGATTAGGTTCAGTAAAAACAAATATTGGACATTTAGAATCAGCAGCAGGTATTGCTGGGATCATAAAAGTATTATTGGCAATGAAATATAAAAAATTGCCAAGAGTGAACAACTTTCAGCAATTAAATCCTCGCATCAAGTTAGATGGTAGCCCCTTTTATATAGTTAAAGAAACAAAAGATTGGCAACATTTAAAGACAAAAGAAGGAAAAATTATTCCTAGACGAGCAGGCGTAAGTTCCTTTGGCTTTGGGGGTGTTAATGCCCATGTAATCCTAGAAGAGTCGTCAGTGCCAGAAGAAATAGTGGTGACGAACATCGAGCGTCCAAGCCACTTGATAGCACTTTCGGCAAAAACTGAGAAGGCTCTAGAGGAACTGGCAAGAAAATATCAAACCTATTTAATATCTGATTTGAAGATATCGTTAGCAGATATTTGTTACACCGCCAACACTGGGCGATCGCATTTTGACTACCGCCTTGCTATTGTAGCCGACTCTAGAGAGCAGTTGGTCGATCGACTCACTGCTTTCGCATCTGGGAAAGACACCGCCGGCTTAATTAGCGATAAACCTGGCAAAAAGCCAGCAAAGATAGCCTTTTTATTCACTGGTCAAGGCTCCCAGTATATCAATATAGGTCGCCAACTCTACGATAGCCAACCCATCTTCCGCCAAACTATCAAGCAGTGTGATGAAATTCTCCGCCCTTATCTGAAGCATTCTTTGTTAGAAGTACTTTGTCCTACCCAGGCTCTTGAGCAATCATCTTTGTTGGATCAAACCGCCTATACCCAACCAGCATTGTTTGCTTTTGAATATGCCCTGTATCAACTGTGGAAATCTTGGGGCATTGAACCAAATGTGGTGATGGGTCACAGTGTAGGCGAATATGTTGCGGCAACTGTAGCAGGCGTTTTCAGCCTAGAAGATGGACTTAAACTCATCGTCTATCGGGGACAGTTAATGCAGCAACTGCCTTCTGGAGGCGAGATGGTTTCACTGATGGCTTCAGAGGCAAGAGTGCGGGAAGTTATAGCACCATTCCATGACACAGTGGCATTAGCAGCCATAAACGGGCCCGAAAGTGTAGTGATTTCTGGAGCTAGTGAAGACATTGCTGCTATTTGTCAGGAACTGTCAACACAGGGGGTGAAAACAAAGCGGTTACAAGTATCCCATGCTTTCCATTCTCCATTCATGACACCCATGTTGAAGGAGTTTGAGCAAGTAGCTAGTCAAATAACCTACAATCAGCCCCAGATACCATTAGTCTCTAATATCACCGGACAACTTGCTGACGAGAATATCACCAATGCACAATACTGGGTGAATCACATCCGGCAAACAGTGCGGTTTGCCGATAGTATGCAGACATTGCATCAACTTGGGCATGAAGTCTTTTTAGAGGTTGGGCCTAAGCCAATTTTGTTGGGTATGGGTCGTGAGTGCTTGCCTGAGAATGTGGGTTTGTGGTTGCCTTCTCTGCGTCCGGGAGTGCCAGAATGGCAACAGTTGCTTTCAAGTTTGGGTGAGTTATATGTAGGTGGAATGGTAGTAGATTGGTCAGGGTTCGACCGCGACTATTTCCGCAAGAAAGTTACATTACCCACTTATCCGTTTCAACGACAGCGCTATTGGATTGAGAATCCACCCCCTCAACCTCAACGGCAACAAAACTCGACAAAACTGCACCCATTATTAGACAAAAAGCTTCAGTTGCCCTTAAGCAAAGAAATCTTGTTTGAGTCTGAATTCAGTAGCCAAACCCTACCGTTTTTAGTAGATCATCAAGTTTATAACCAAATTGTTGTGCCTGGAGCCTGTTATCTCTCCTTGCTATTGGGTGCAGCAGGATTGACTTTCGCCAGTGCATCATGTCTGTTAGAAAATATAGTTTTCCCTCAAGCATTGGTTATCCCCGACGATAAAGCACGCACAGTACAGCTGGTACTGTCTTTTGAGGAGAGTAGCGCATCTTTCAAACTCATCAGCTTTGATCCAGTCCCGAATGGTAGTACTCAGATAAATCAGTGGCTAGTCCATGCCACAGGGAAAATCTCACAAGGCGTTAACATTGCACCAGAAACTGTCTTTCTCCAACAGATACAGACGCGCTGTACTCAACAAATAGCTGCTGTGGAAATTTCCCAAAGTTGGCAAAAGCGGCAGATTCAATTTGGTGCAAGCTTCCAGTGGCTTGATTGTGTCTGGTGTGGAGAAGGAGAAGCCCTAGCCAAGCTCAAATGGCTTGATCTAGTAGATAATTTAGAGGAGTATCAATTATATCCAGGTCTTCTGGATTCCTGCTTACAACTGACCAGCTTTTTCTTCCCTAGCGAAGACACTTTTGTACCCTTCGCAATTGAGAGTTTCCAATTTTACCAACGTCCCCAAAGTCAGCAGTTATGGTGTCATGCAGTACGATGTCTCCGAGGGGCTACGCCTACGCAGTCTGAGAACTACGATTTGGACAACCTTGTAGCAAATATCAGGCTATTTGATGCTAACGGGCAGTTGATTGCAGACATCAAAGGTTTTGAGGCTAAAAAAGCAACTCCCAACACTTTATTGCAAAGTCTCCAGCTAGACTTCAAAGAAAATTCTGTAGAGAATTGGCTGTATAAAGTAGAGTGGCAACCTCAAGTGCGCTTTAGCAATGAGCAACTGTCTCCAAATTACCTGCCAGCACTTGCAGAAATTAGTCCTAACCTTCAGGCACAATATTCTCAATTCATGGCTGAACCACAGCTAAAAGTTTACGAGGCAGCAGTTAGCCAGTTAGAAGCACTCAGTATTAACTATGTGCTGCAAGCCCTGACAGCAATGGGGTGGAAATTGCAACTAGGGCAGCGCTTCACTACAACCGCGATCGCTAACCAGTTAGGAGTAGTCAGCCAACATCAACGGCTATTCAAGCGACTACTAGAGATGTTAGCAGAAGTAGGGGTGTTAGAGGCAAAAGCTTTGGAATGGCAAGTTATCCGCGAACCAGAAGACAGCGATCCGCAAGCTGAATTAAATGCCCTGTTAACTCAATATCCAATAGCAAATGCTGAATTAACTCTTCTAGGACGTTGCGGCCCATCATTAGCCCAAGTACTAAGGGGCAAATGCGATCCATTGCAATTACTTTTCCCCGAAAACGACTCAACTACAGCCCAGTTATATGAGAATTCGCCACTGACAAAAGTGGTGAATATCTTAGCTCAACAAGCCATAATTTCACTTGTCGAGCATTTACCAACTGGACGGGGATTAAGAATATTGGAAATTGGCGCGGGAACTGGTGGAACAACCTCTTACCTGCTACCACATTTGTCCTGTGAGCAAACCGAATACCACTTCAGCGATATTGGGATCTCTTTTACCCAAAAAGCCCAAGAGAAATTCCAGGATTTCCCATTTGTAAAATATCAAGTATTAGACATTGAAAAAGACCCCTTCAGCCAAGGATTTGAAAAGCAGCAATATGATGTAATTGTGGCTGCCAATGTCTTGCACGCTACCCAAGATTTACAACAAACCCTCAAACACACCAAGCAATTATTAGTACCACAGGGCATATTAATTTTATTGGAAACAACTCAGCGTCAGCGTTGGCTAGACTTAATCTTTGGGTTAACTCCAGGATGGTGGCGATTTATTGATTTGCACTTGCGCCCAGACTATCCCTTAATTAGTGCTACCCAATGGGAAGAAGTGTTGCAAGAAACTGGGTTTATAAGCACAGTTAATATATCATCTACTAAACAGACTCAAAGCGTTTTATCAAGAGCAATGGTGATGTTGGCACAAGTACCACCATCACCAAATGAATCGGTACAAGTTGAGCCAAAACATTGGCTGTTATTCGCAGATCGGCAAGGCATAGCGCAACAGTTAGTTGACAAGCTAGATACTCACTCACAACTTTGTACCTTAGTATTTGTTGGTGAGGAATATGAACAATTAGACCAGCAACAATTCAAAATTAACCCAAGCAACCCAGAACATTATCAAAAGCTATTGCAGGCAATCAATAGCAAACCCTTGAATTTGTATGGTGTCGTTCATTGCTGGAGTTTAGATACAGTTAAAGCAGCAGAACTCACCGCAACCGATTTAACTGCGGCATCTTTACTAGGATGTGGTAGCACCTTGCATCTAGTTCAGGCATTGACAGGGGCTAATTTATCTGCTCATCCTCGCCTCTGGTTAGTAACTCAAAGAGCAGTGGCGATCAGCTACGCTGGGCAAAACGCGATCGCCAACCTAGAAGGAGTAGCGCAATCAAGCTTGTGGGGAATGGCAAGGGCGATCGCTAGCGAACATCCAGAACTCAACTGTGTGCGTGTAGATTTAGCTCCAAAGGCAGATGCAAAAGTGGTGCAAGCCTTATTTGAGGAAATTTGGTTCCCAACTAAAGAAGACCAGGTTGCTTTCACAGACCAACTACGTTATGTCGCTAGGTTAGCTCGCTACCAGAAGCCTAAAGATTATCTAGAAACAGCAGCACCCAAACCTCTAAGGTTCCGTGAAGATAGTACCTACCTGATAACTGGCGGTATGGGTGGTCTGGGTTTATTGGTAGCTCGTTGGATGGTGCAACGGGGAGCAAGGCATTTGGTGTTAGTTGGGCGTAGTAATGCAAGTGTTGCTGTTCATGAGCAACTTCAAGAGTTAGAGCAGGCTGGCGCTCAAGTAAATGTTATTCAGGCCGATGTGTCTGATGTCGAACAAATCACAAAAGTACTCTCAGAAATTGAGCGAATGCCACCACTGCGCGGAATTATTCATTCTGTTGGTGTTTTGGATGATGGCGTTCTACAACAACAAAACTGGCAACGCTTTGCAAAAGTTTTGGCTCCAAAAGTACAAGGAGCTTGGCATCTGCATACTTTAACTCAGAACCAGCCTTTAGACTTTTTTGTGATGTTTTCTTCTATAGCTTCTTTACTTGGTAGTGCAGGTCAATCTAACCATGCGGCAGCCAATGCTTTTCTTGATGCTTTAGCCCATCATCGCCAAGCTCAAGGACTAGCAGGTTTGAGCATTAACTGGGGAGCTTGGTCACAAGTAGGAGCCTTCGCAGAGCGTCAACTTGATGAGCAAACAAAAACACGGGGTATTGGAACGTTTGCCCCAGAACAGGGATTAGTTGCTCTAGAGCAATTATTGTGTCAATCCTCTACTCAAGTTGCAGTTATGCCTATGAATTGGGTGCAGTTTTTGGAAAAATCCAATTCAGTTTCGCCGTTGTTCACTAACTTTTTGCAAACTTCAGTAAAAACTGTGGTTATGCAATCTGGGATGGTTGAACAAATAAAGACAACGGATATTACCAAGCGCCGAAGAATTTTACAGGATCATATTTTTTCAGTAGTGGCTAAAGTCCTCGGTTGGCATCTATCAGAATCCATTGAGCTACAGAAAAATTTTTTCGAGTTAGGGATGGATTCGCTAACTTCTTTAGATTTGAAAAATCACCTGCAAAAAAGTTTAAAATGCTCTTTGCCGCTAAATTTAGTTTTTAAGTATCCTACTGTAGATTTGCTAACTGATTATCTATTGGAAGAACTTGGCTTAAATTCTGATGATCAATCAGACAAAGAAGTTCAAAAGGAAAGTAGTGAGCCATTTAAACTAGTAAATATCAAAAGTAATAATAAAATTAAAATAGAATTATGAATTTATTAAAATTTTTACAAGATATTTCTTTTAAAGGCATTGAGTTAGGGCATGATGGAGAAAAATTGCTAATAGATGGTTCTGAAAGTTCATTAACTCCTGATGTCATTGCTCAACTAAAACAGCACAAAACTGAAATTTTACAGTTACTGCGCGATCGCCCAGATATTTTAAATATTTATCCTCTTTCCTACGGTCAACAATCCCTGTGGTTTCTGTGGCAATTAGCACCTAAAAGCGCAGCCTATAATGTAGCTTTTACCTGTCGTATCTGTTCACCTATAAATGTTACAACTTTACAAAAAAGCTTCCAAATTATTCTTGACCGTCATCCGCAATTACGTAGCAAGTTTTTTAAGCAAGATAATAATGTTGTTCAACAGATCCATCAAACTCAGTTTACAGATTTTCAGCAGATAAATGCCTCCACCTGGAGAGAGCAGGAGCTTGAGCAAAGAGTTTTTCAGGAATACCAACAACCCTTCAACATCGAAAACGATTCGATAATGCGGGTGCGCTTGTTCAGTTGCTCACAGCAGGAACATATCTTGTTAGTGACGATACACCATATTGCTGTTGATGCTTGGTCTGTACTATTACTAATAGAAGAGTTAATAACCGTCTATCTTGCACTAGAGTTAGGTGTTCAGCCATCTCTAACTCCTCTAAAGCACTCCTATATAGATTACGTTCGTTGGCAAAGAGAATTATTAACTAGTACTCAAGGAGAAAAGCTATGGAACTACTGGCAGCAAAAACTGGCAGGAGAGTTACCTGTACTCAACTTGCCAACAGATAGACCAAGACCAGCCATACAAACCTACAACGGCGCTTCTTATAATTTCAAAATATCCCAAAAGCTCACAGAACAACTGAAAAAGCTAGCTCAAACAGAAGGCGTGACCCAATACATAGTTCTGCTAGCTGCATTTCAGGTTCTCTTGTATCGTTACACGGGGCAAGAGGATATTCTGGTAGGTGCGCCCACATCAGGTAGAACTCAACCGGAATTTGTGCCACTAGTTGGCTATTTTGTCGATCCCGTCGTTATGCAGGCGAATCTTTCAGGAAATCCCAGTTTTCAAGAGTTTCTGACTCAAGTTTGCCAAACAGTATCAGAAGCATTAGCGCATCAGGATTTTCCCTTTGCTCTACTGGTAGAAAGATTGCAGCCACAGCGCGATCCGAGCCGTTCTCCTATCTTTGGGGCTGTATTCAACTTCCTTTTCCAGAACTTGGGGCAGTTTGAGCATACGCAACAACTGTGGTTAGGAGGTGAAGTAGATAAAGAAGGAATTAAACTCAAACCTTTTGAAATGCCTCAGATGGAGGGTCAGTTTGATCTAAATCTGACGATCGCAGAAGCAAGTTCTTCTTTATCTGGGATTTTTAAGTACAATACTGACCTTTTTGATGTCAGCACTATCGAGCGGATGCTGGGGCATTTTGTAACCTTGCTGTCAGGAGTTGTGGCTAATCCACAACAAAAGATTTCGCAATTGCCAATGCTTACAGAAGTTGAGCAACACCAGTTATTGATTGAGTGGAACAACACACAACTGGAGTATCGCCAGGATAAATGTATCCATCAATTGTTTGAAGAACAGGTTGAGCGAACCCCGGATGCTGTAGCAGTGATGTTTGAAAATCAACAACTGACTTATCACCAGTTGAACTGCCGCGCTAACCAGTTAGCACATTACTTGCAGTCTTTGAACGTGGGAGCGGATGTGCTGGTTGGGTTGTGTGTGGAGCGATCGCTAGAGATGTTGGTTGGGCTACTGGGCATTCTCAAAGCGGGTGGAGCTTATGTGCCACTTGACCCAGAGTATCCGACTGAGCGTTTAAGCTTCATGTTAGAAGATGCTCAAGTTTCGGTGCTGCTGACCCAACAGCAATTAGTAGAGTCTGTTCCCAAACACCAGGCGCGTGTCGTCTGCTTAGACAGCGACTGGGAAAAAATTGCTCAAAAAACCGAATCAAATCCGAAAAACACCGCGACACCAAGTAATCTAGCTTATGTCATCTACACTTCGGGTTCTACAGGTAAGCCCAAGGGCGTTTTAGTAAATCACTCAAATGTAGTTCGTCTATTTGAAGCCACAGCAGCATCTTTTAACTTCAATCAAGATGATATCTGGACAATGTTCCACTCTTATGCATTCGACTTTTCCGTATGGGAAATTTGGGGAGCTTTACTGTATGGTGGACGACTGGTAATAGTGCCTTATTTAGTGACGCGATCGCCTGAGTCTTTCTATGAATTGTTATGTCAAGAGAAAGTCACAATTCTCAATCAAACACCCTCAGCTTTCCGCCAGTTGATTCAAGCCGAACAGTCAATAGCAACTACTGGCAATTTGAACTTACGCTTGGTAATTTTTGGTGGAGAAGCTTTAGAACTCAAGAGTTTACAGCCTTGGTTTGAACGCCACGGCGACCAATTGCCACAGTTAGTGAATATGTACGGGATTACAGAAACTACTGTACATGTAACTTATCGTCCATTGAGTAAAGCCGATTTGAAGGACACAGCAAGTGTAATTGGTCGTCCGATTCCTGACTTACAGGTATATGTGCTAGATGAATATTTACAGCCGATGCCGATTGGTGTCGCGGGCGAGATGTACGTTGGTGGTGCTGGGGTAGCGCGTGGCTATCTTAATCGCCCTGAACTGACAGTACAGAGGTTTATTTCTAATCCCTTCGATGGAAGCAGGGGAGCGAAAGAAGACCAATCCTTTAATTGCGATCGCGAAGCGTGTACGAAGTACTCTCGCCTCTACAAAACAGGAGACTTAGCTCGTTATCTGCCCAATGGCGAGTTAGAGTATTTAGGGCGCATCGATCAACAAGTGAAAATTCGTGGCTTCCGCATTGAGTTGGGAGAAATTGAGGCATTACTGGCGCAACACCCAGCTGTTTGGGAAAGCGTGGTGGTGATACGAGAGGATGAACTTGACGACAAACGTTTAGTAGCTTACGTAGTACCGAAGGTGAAACAATCTTCTACAGCCGCAGAACTACGTCAGTTCCTCACCAACCAATTCCCCGGCTATATGGTGCCAAACACTTTTGTGATGCTGGAATCCTTACCCCTGACATCTAACGGCAAAATAGACCGCCGCGCACTGCCAAAACCGGAGTTAGACAGCAAACTGCTAGAAAAATTTGTCGCCCCGCGCACGCCAATTGAAGAAATGCTGGCACAAATTTGGGCGCAAGTCTTGAAAGTAGAGCAAGTAGGCATTTACGATAACTTTTTTGAACTTGGGGGACATTCGCTACTAGCAACCCAACTGCTTTCACGCATTCGCACCAGCTTGAAAGTAGAACTACCATTGCGTAGTCTGTTTGCCGCAGCAACACTAGCCGAATTGGCACAAGAGATGGGGCAGTTGCAGCAACAAAGCTTAGAAAAAACCTCCCTACCCATCTTACCAAGAGCAAGGGATACAGAATTACCACTGTCTTATGGTCAACAGCGTTTGTGGTTTTTAGACCAGTTCGAGCCGAACAGCGCCATCTACAACATACCTACAGCTTTGCATCTTCAAGGAACTCTCAAGGTTGCAGCCTTGGAACAAAGCTTGCAAGAAATTATTCATCGCCATGAAGCGTTACGCACCAACTTCATCACAGTTGATGGAAAACCCTCTCAAATCATTCAAACGCAAACAAATTGGACGTTCTCAGTTGTTGAGTATCAGCATTTATCCACAACTGAACAAAAAATTGCCATACAGCAATTAGCGCAAAAACAACTTATTCAACCCTTTAACCTAGCAACTGAAGCATTAATTAGGGCGACATTAGTAGTGCTTAATAAGACAGAACACGTCTTGTTAGTGTGTATGCATCACATTGTCTCTGATGGCTGGTCAATGGGTGTATTTGTTCAGGAGTTAGCAGCACTGTACAATGCTTATTCTCAAGGTCAAACCTTATCCTTACCACCATTGCCGATTCAGTATGCAGATTTTGCAATTTGGCAAAGACAGTGGTTGCAAGGGGATGTACTGCAAAGGCAATTGAGTTACTGGCAACAACAGCTGGCAGATGCACCCGCCTTATTAGTGCTTCCCACAGACCGACCAAGACCTGCTGTGCAGAGTTTTGCAGGGGCATATCAACAGTTTGCACTTTCCAAGCAGCTAACTAGTGGGTTAATACAGTTAAGTCAAGAGCAAGGAGTTACCTTGTTCATGACGCTGTTGGCAGCTTATGATACTCTACTTTACCGCTACACAGGTGTGGCAGACATTTTGGTTGGTTCACCGATCGCAAATCGCGATCGCAGTGAACTTGAAGGGTTAATTGGCTTTTTTGTCAATACCTTAGTGATGCGTACCAACTTATCAGGCAATTTTAGTTTCTGTGAGTTACTGGGTCGTGTTCGGGAAATGGCGATGGATGCATACTCTCATCAGGATTTGCCTTTTGAAATGTTAGTAGAAGCATTACAGCCAGAACGGGATCTTAGCCATACACCACTGTTTCAGGTGGCGTTTGTCCTCCAAAATGCTCCCATGTCTCAATTCGAGTTGACTGGGTTAACTGTTAGTCCACTGGTAGTAGAAGGTACAACTTCCAGGTTTGATTTGACTTTATCAATGGAGAATACTGCTACTGGACTGGTAGGGCTTTGGGAATATAACACTGATTTGTTTGATGGCAGTACTATTGAGCGAATGACTAGTCATTTTATGACGTTGCTTGAAGGTATTATTGCTAATCCAGAGGAACGGATTTCTCAATTGCCTCTGTTGACACAACCTGAGCAACAGCAGTTGTTAGTTGAATGGAACGATACTCAGGTAGATTATCCCCAAGATAAGTGCATCCATCAGCTATTTGAGGAGCAGGTAGAGCGCACTCCAGATGCAGTGGCGGTAGTGTATGAAAATCAACAGATCACTTACCGAGAGTTGAACGCCAAAGCAAATCAGCTAGCACATTATCTACAAACTTTGGGTGTGGGGCAAGATGTGCTGGTGGGGTTGTGTGTAGAGCGATCGCTAAAGATGCTGGTAGGACTACTGGGCATTCTCAAAGCGGGTGGAGCTTATGTGCCACTTGACCCAGAGTATCCGACTGAGCGTTTGCAATTTATCTTAGAAGATGCTCAACTTTCGGGGCTGTTAACCCAACAGCAATTAGTAAAATCTCTTCCCAAACATCAGGCGCGTGTCATCTGCTTAGACAGCGACTGGGAAAAAATTGCTCAAAAAAGCGAGTCAAACCCTTCTTACACCACTACATCCGATAACCTGGCATACGTCATCTACACTTCCGGTTCTACAGGCAAACCCAAGGGCGTTTTAGTCAATCACTCAAATGTAGTTCGTTTGTTTAAAGCGACAAATTCTTGGTATAGCTTCAACCAAGATGATGTCTGGACACTTTTCCACTCTTATGCATTCGACTTTTCCGTGTGGGAAATTTGGGGAGCTTTACTGTATGGTGGACGACTGGTAATAGTGCCTTATTTAGTGACGCGATCGCCTGAGTCTTTCTATGAATTGTTATGTCAAGAGAAAGTCACAATTCTCAATCAAACACCCTCAGCTTTCCGCCAGTTGATTCAAGCCGAACAGTCAATAGCAACTACTGGCAATTTGAACTTACGCTTGGTAATTTTTGGTGGAGAAGCTTTAGAACTCAAGAGTTTACAGCCTTGGTTTGAACGCCACGGCGACCAATTGCCACAGTTAGTGAATATGTACGGGATTACAGAAACTACTGTACATGTAACTTATCGTCCATTGAGTAAAGCCGATTTGAAGGACACAGCAAGTGTAATTGGTCGTCCGATTCCTGACTTACAGGTATATGTGCTAGATGAATATTTACAGCCGATGCCGATTGGTGTCGCGGGCGAGATGTACGTTGGTGGTGCTGGGGTAGCGCGTGGCTATCTTAATCGCCCTGAACTGACAGCACAGAGGTTTATTTCTCACGCTTTTAACGACAACTCAAAAGCGCGACTATACAAATCCGGCGACTTAGCTCGTTATCTGCCCAATGGCGAGTTAGAGTATTTAGGGCGCATTGATCAACAAGTAAAAATTCGCGGCTTCCGCATCGAACTTGGAGAAATCGAGGCGGCGCTAACACAACACCTGGCTGTGAGGGAAACCGTAGTAATCGCCCGACAGGACGATCCTGACAATAAGCGTCTGGTAGCCTATATTGTTCCCAACCAAGAATATGCCTTCCCAATTTTACAACTACTTCGTTTTAAAAACAAAGGTCTACTTAATGAAGGGTTACTCTATGAGTTGCCAAATGGCATGGTGATTGCCCATCTGAATAAAAACGAGACAGAATTCGTCTACAAAGAACTTTGGGAGGAACAAGCTTATTTAAAACATGGCATCACTATCAATGAAGGGGATTGCATATTTGATGTAGGTGCCAATATCGGTCTGTTCGCACTCTTCATGGGTCAAATATGTAAAGATGTTTCTATTTACGCATTTGAGCCAATTCCGCCTGTTTTCGACCTGTTACGTATAAATGCTGAGGGCTATGGTTTAAATGTGAAACTGTTTAATCTTGGTCTTTCCAGCGAGATCAAGAGTGACACCTTTACATATTATCCTCAGGTTTCCGTAATCTCTGGACGCTTTGCTGATGCCGATCAAGAGCGAGAGGTGATCAAATCCTTTTTGCTCAAACAACAATTTATAGCAAATGAGACAGAAATATCTAGTCAGGCAATTGATGAACTGCTAGCAGAACGATTGCAGAGTCAGCAATTCACTTGCCACTTAAGAACAATTTCTGATGTGATTGGTGAGCATGGCGTTGAGAGGATCGATTTGCTGAAAATCGACGTGGAGAAAAGTGAGCAGGATGTGCTTTCTGGTATCCAGCAAGAAGATTGGCAAAAGATCCAGCAGATAGTTGTAGAGGTTCATAACATCAATGGGAGGTTGGAGGAGATTGCAGCGCTGCTAAAAGAACATGGATACGATCTAACTATTGAGCAGGATGCTTTACTAGAAGATACTGTACTCTACAATATCTATGCCAGACGACCATCCATAAACCAGTACCTCCCAGACGAGCCTGGTAGCAGCAGGTTAGTCTGTGATTCTTTAAAACCGATCTGGAGCAATTCGAGTTTATTACTCAGTGAGGTTCGCCGCTTCCTCCAAAAGAAGCTACCCGAATACATGGTGCCAAATGCTTTTGTGCTGCTGGAGTCCTTGCCTCTGACATCTAACGGCAAAGTAGATCGTGGCGCTTTACCTGCACCAGAATTAGACAGAACACTGCTAGAAAAATTTGTCGCCCCACGCACGCCAATTGAAGAAATGCTGGCACAAATTTGGGCGCAAGTCTTGAAAGTGGAGCAGGTAGGCATACATGATAACTTCTTTGAACTTGGGGGACACTCGCTGCTAGCAACCCAACTGCTTTCACGCATTCGCACCAGCTTGAAAGTAGAACTACTATTGCGTAGTCTGTTTGCCGCCGCGACAGTTGCCGAATTAGCTCATCTTATTGGCCAGTTGCAGCAACAAAAGATAGAACTAATTTCTCCACCCATTTTACCAAGGGCAAGGGATGCAGAATTACCACTGTCTTATGCTCAACAGCGTTTGTGGTTTTTAGACAAGTTACAACCGAATAGCTCCTTCTACAACATACCCATAGCTTTACATTTAGTAGGAACTTTCAATCAAGTAGCCTTAGAACAAAGCTTGCGAGAAATTATTCATCGCCACGAAGCGTTACGCACCAATTTCGTCATAGTTGATGGAAAACCTTCTCAAATCATTCAAATACAAACGAATTGGACAGTCTCAGTTGTTGAATTGCAACATCTGTCAACAAGCGAACAAGAAATTGCAAAACAGCAATTAGCGCAAAAACAAGCTATTCAACCATTTGACTTGGCAAACCAAGCATTAGTCAGGGCAACATTAGTAGTGCTGTCCGAGACAGAACACGTCCTATTGGTGTGTATGCATCACATTGTCTCTGATGGCTGGTCAATGGGTGTGTTTGTCAAAGAGCTAGCAGTGCTGTATGATGCTTACTCTCAAGGTCAACCCTTCCCCTTAGCCCCATTGCCAATTCAGTACGCAGATTTCGCCATCTGGCAGCGAAACTGGTTGCAAGGGGATGTACTGCAAACTCAGCTCTCGTACTGGCAACAACAACTGGCAAACGCACCAGCTTTATTGTCGCTACCAGCCGACCGACCTAGACCAGCTGTGCAAACCTTTAATGGTGTACATCAAGAGTTTACACTTTCAAAAGAGCTAACTGCTAGACTGGCACAACTAAGCCAGCAGCAAGGAGTAACGGTATTCATGACGCTGTTGGCAGCGTTTGATACCCTACTTTACCGCTACACAGGACAAGAAGATATTTTGGTGGGGTCTCCTATTGCTAACCGCAATCGCAGTGAAATTGAAGGGTTAATTGGCTTTTTTGTCAATACCTTAGTCATGCGTACAGACTTATCAGGCGATCCTAGCTTTAGCGAATTACTTGGTCGTGTTCGAGAAATGGCAATGGATGCATACTCTCATCAGGACTTGCCATTTGAAATGCTGGTGGAAGCATTACAGCCAGAACGGGATCTGGGCCACACACCACTGTTCCAAGTGATGTTTGTCCTTGAGAATACGCCCATGCCTCAAATAGAGTTGGCTGGGTTAAATGTCACTCCATTGATGACAGCAAGCACAACGGCAAAGTTTGATTTGACTTTAGCAATGGAGAATACCGCTACTGGACTAGTGGGGTGGTGGGTATATAACACTGACTTGTTTGATGTATCTACCATTGAGCGAATGACGGGTCATTTTTTGAGATTGCTTGAAGGTATTGTTGCTAATCCCAAAAATCGAATTTCTCAATTGCCCCTGTTGACACAATTTGAGCAACAGCAGTTATTAGTTGAATGGAACGATACTCAAGCGGATTATCCCCAGGATAAATGCATCCATCAGTTGTTTGAGAAGCAAGTTCAGCTTACCCCCAATGCGATCGCAGTTGTGTTTGAAAATCAACAACTGACTTACCAGCAGTTGAATGCCAAAGCTAATCAATTAGCGCATTACTTGCGTTCTTTGGGCGTAAAACCAGATGTACTGGTAGGGTTGTGTCTAGAACGCTCACTAGACATGGTGATAGGACTTTTGGGAATTCTTAAGGCGGGTGGGGCTTATGTGCCACTTGATCCTGACTATCCCCAAGAACGTTTGAGCTTCATGTTAGAAGATGCTCAAGTTTCAGTACTGCTGACTCAACAGCAACTTGTTAACAAACTCTCACAGTATCAAGCAAACCTTGTCTGTTTGGATGAGGTATGGTCACAAATTATCCAAAACAATCAAGATAATCCGGTCAGTGAAGTCAGAGCTTTTCATATAGCTAATGTAATTTACACGTCAGGATCTACAGGCAGACCCAAGGGCGTCATGGTTGAGCATACCGGACTGTGCAACTTAGCTCAGGCTCAAATTAAGACTTTTGGCTTGCAAAACCTCAGTCGTATTCTCCAGTTTGCCTCCTTAAGTTTTGATGCTTCTATCTGGGAAGTCGTAATGGCTTTTGGTTCAGGGGCAACACTTTACCTGGGAACAAAAGACTCTTTACTGCCAGGGAAACCATTAATTGAGCAGTTACGCAATCATGGTATTACCCATATCACGCTTCCACCATCGGCCTTAGCAGTTATGCCAGTAGAGGAACTCTCGGCATTGCAGACTATGATTGTGGCAGGAGAAGCTTGTTCTGCTGAATTAATAAGGCAGTGGTCTGCTGGCAGAAATTTTTTCAATGCTTACGGCCCAACAGAAGCTACTGTCTGTGCCACGGTAGCAAAATGCACTGATGGCGACGAGAAAATTTCTATTGGTAGAGCGATCGCCAACACACAAGTTTATATTTTAGACAAAAATTTGCAACCAGTCCCGATTGGTGTGCCTGGAGAGTTACACATCGGTGGCGTGGGGTTAGCCAGAGGCTACCTTAACCGCCCAGAGTTGACACAAGAGAAATTTATCTCCAATCCGTTTGAGGAAGTAGGAGGAAGTAAATTATATAAAACTGGAGATTTAGCGCGTTACTTATCAAATGGCAACATCGAATACTTGGGGCGAATTGATAATCAAGTAAAAATACGCGGTTTTCGCATTGAGTTAGGCGAGGTTGAGGCAGTACTGAGTCAACATGGTGATGTGCAGACATGTTGTGTCATCGCCCGTGAAGAAATTCCAGGTAATAAACGCTTAGTCGCCTACGTAGTAACGCATCCACAAGCAACACCCACAACCAGCGAACTACGACAGTTCCTTTCCAATAAACTGCCTGCGTATATTGTGCCAGCCGCTTTTGTGATGCTGGAGTCTTTACCCTTGACACCTAACGGCAAAGTAGACCGTCGCGCTCTACCTGACCCAGATTTACATCAGGAACTATCAGATTATGTAATGCCAAATACAGAAGTAGAAAAAATCATTGCTGGAATTTGGCAAAAAGCCCTGGAAGTAGAAAAGGCAGGAATTTACAATAATTTCTTTGAACTAGGAGGGCATTCGTTACTATTAGTACGAATTAATCAGCAATTGCAAGAAATCTTTGGTTTAGAACTTTCAATAATTGATATGTTTAATTACCCAACTATACATACTTTAAGCCAGTATTTGAATACTAAACTCAATCAAGAAGATACATTTACAGAAAAGAGTTCTCGTACTCAAGTTCATGGTGATAGTAAATCTTTAAGAAACCAACAATTAAAACTTAGACAACAGCACCGTTCTCAGAAAAAAAGGTAAAAAATGAAAGTAAATTCAGTTAATAATAATTTCAACAATTCTGAAATAGCAATAATTGCTACTGCTGGGCGGTTTCCAGGAGCAAAAGATATTGAATCGTTTTGGCAGAATCTACGTAATGGTGTAGAGTCTATCTCCTGGCTGACGGATGAAGAATTGATAAATTCTGGTGTTTCTCTAGATTTGTTGAGTAATTCTAATTATGTGAAAGCTAGTGCTGCTTTATCAGAGATTGAATTGTTTGATGCAAATTTCTTTACTTATAGTGCGAAGGAAGCTGAGTTAATAGATCCACAACAACGCCTATTTTTAGAATTAGCTTGGGAAGCTGTAGAAAAGGCTGGTTATGACCCACAAACTTACAACGGTTTAATCGGGGTTTATGGTGGTGTGGGGATAAATAGTTATTTGCTCAATAATCTCTATCCTGATCATCAATTATTAGAGAAATTTAGCCTTCTCCAATTGGGAATTTCCAATGATAAAGATTTTTTGCCGTCACGAGTTGCTTATAAACTCAACTTGACAGGGCCAGCAGTGAATGTGCAAACTGCCTGTTCTACTTCTGTAGTTGCTGTTCATTTAGCTTGTCAAAGTCTATTAAATGGTGAATGTGATATGGCTTTAGCTGGTGGAGTTTCTATCAGCATTCCCCAAAAAAGAGGTTATTTGTATCAAGAGGAAATGATTCTTTCTCCTGATGGACACTGCCGTGTTTTTGATGCTAAAGCACAAGGAACTATTGCCGGTAGCGGTGCAGGTATTGTGGTATTGAAAAGATTAAAAGATGCAATAAGCGATCGCGACCACATTCATGCAATTATTAAAGGCTCGGCGATCAATAATGATGGTGCAATGAAAGTCGGTTACACTGCTCCCAGTGTCAGTGGTCAAGCAGCAGTCATTAGCGAGGCTCAAGCTATAGCTGGTGTAGATGCCGAAACAATTTCCTATATTGAAGCTCATGGCACCGCTACACCTTTAGGTGATCCGATTGAAATCGCAGCGTTAACTCAAGCTTTTACTCAAAGTACTGATAAAAAAGGCTTCTGCGCTGTTGGTTCGGTAAAAACCAACTTTGGACATTTGGATACAGCAGCAGGTGTCACAGGTTTGATTAAGACTGCATTAGCACTGGAACATCAAATGCTGCCTCCTAGTTTGCACTTCGAGGCACCTAATCCCAAAATTGATTTTGCTAACAGTCCTTTTTACGTCAATACAACTCTGACTGAATGGAAAACAAATAACACCCCTCGCCGTGCTGGGGTTAGTTCTTTTGGTATCGGGGGTACTAATGCTCATATAATTTTAGAAGAAGCACCAAATCAATTCAAAATTCAAAATTCAAAATTAAAAAATAAATATTTATTGTTGTGTTTATCAGCTAAGACTGCGAGTGCGCTTGAGAAGGCAACAGCTAATTTAGTTACGCATTTGAAAGAGCATCCTGAGCTTAACTTGGGCGATGTTGCTTATACGCTCAATAGTGGTCGCCGGGGTTTTAATCATCGACGGATGTTAATTTGTCAAGACTTAGAAGATGCTGTCAAAAATCTTAGTAGTTTAGCAGCCCAACAAGTTTTTACCAACTATACAGAGATTACAGAACGACCTGTTGTCTTTATGTTTCCTGGCCAAGGTTCTCAGTATGTCAATATGGCGCGGGAAATTTACGAAACTGAGACAGTATTTAAAGAACAAGTTGATTATTGCTCAGAAGTTCTTAAACCCTTACTAGGGCAAGATTTTCGTCATATTCTTTACCCCAGTGAGGAAAAGATTGATGAGGCATCGCAGCAACTTCAACAAACAGCGATCGCTCAACCTGCTATTTTTGTAATTGAATACGCCCTAGCTAAATTATGGCAGTCATGGAGAGTGGAGCCACAAGCTGCGATCGGTCATAGTATTGGCGAGTATGTAGCAGCAACTCTAGCAGGTGTTTTTTCCCTAGAAGATGCTTTATCTCTGGTAGCAGCACGCGGACAGATGATGCAGCAACTTCCTAGTGGGGCAATGCTTTCTGTTCCCCTACGCGTAGACAAGGTAAAATCCCTTTTAGGATCAGAACTTTCTGTTGCAGCGATTAATCAACCTTTGCAGTCCGTGGTTTCCGGTTCTATAGCAGCAATAGAGGCACTACAAAATCAGCTAGCTACTCAAGGGATTGAATGTCGCCGTCTGCATACTTCCCATGCTTTCCATTCGCAAATGATGGAACCAATCTTAGAGGCATTTGCAGAACGAGTCAAAAAAGTAACTTTAAATCCCCCAAAAATTCCTTATATCTCCAACCTGACTGGTACATGGATTACAGTCGCCCAAGCCACAAATCCTGACTATTACGCTCAACATCTGCGTTCCACAGTGCTTTTTGCCCAAGGTGTAGAGAAATTATTGGCAACACCTGAGCAAATTTTACTAGAGGTAGGGCCAGGACACACATTGACTACATTAGCTAAAAGGCATCCAGACAAAGCAGCCGCACAAACGGTGTTGACTTCGGTACGTCATCCTCAAGAAAAGCAATCCGATACTCGTGTTTTATTCAATACATTAGGTCAACTCTGGCTGGCTGGAGTAAATATAGATTGGTTTGGATTCTATAGTCAGGAGGAATATTATCGTCTTCCCTTACCAACTTATCCCTTTGAGCGCCAACGTTATTGGATTGACCCCCCACAAAAAACAGCTGGGGGGCAGTTGCAAACCTTAACCACAACATCACAATTGTGGACATCGCTCATAGAAGCAGGCCAGAATCAAGCAAGTGTTAGAGATGGAGAACTCAACGAGTTAACATATCAAGAAAACAGACAGTGGTTGGATCGTTTATGTACAGCCTACATCAACTCTGCATTCAAGCAATTAGGGGCTTTTAAGAATGCTGAAGAAAAGTATTCTTTAGAGAATTTGTTGGCGCAATGCCATATAACTCCCCGTTATCAACAATTGGTGTGTAGATGGTTGCAAATATTAGTAGAACAAGGACAACTACAGCAGCAGGACGGGTTATTTACTGGACTAGTGCCATGTTCGCAAGATTTGATTCATGAACTTTTAAAAGAAGTCAGAGTGAGAATGGCTGCTAAATCTCTAACAGTAGATTTAGTGCAGGGTTGTGGTGAAAATTTAGCTGCTGTTGTTGTTGGTGAACAAGAACCCTTAGAGTTTTTCAATGAACTCATTTATCAAGAAGAAAACAACGGTTCAAATTCAGAATTTGCATTACTAAATTACTACAACTCTATCTTGCGCTCAAGCCTGGAACAAGTGGTCAAGTCATTGCCATCATCGGTTCACCTAAGAGTTCTGGAAATCGGCGGGGGAACTGGTATGTCTACGCAAGCATTACTACCTGTATTGCCTTCAAAACAAACCAACTATACTTTTACTGATATTGGTAGCGGCTTCCTGACTAAAGCGCAACAGAAGTTTAACGAATACCCATTTGTTGAATATCGCTTGCTA
This sequence comes from uncultured Nostoc sp., assembly GCF_964245575.1. Lineage (GTDB taxonomy): Bacteria > Cyanobacteriota > Cyanobacteriia > Cyanobacteriales > Nostocaceae > Nostoc. The sequence continues at coordinate 29,717 of NZ_CAXTNP010000052.1, forward strand.
GACATAGACAAATCACCAACTGAGCAAGGGTTTGAGAAGCATAGCTTTGATGTAGTAATAGCCTCTAATGTGTTACACGCAACTCGGAACATAGATCAAACTCTCCAGCATGTGCGCTCTTTATTAGCTCCTGGGGGCTTCCTCTTATTGTGGGAAATAACTCAGCCTAAAATAGACTTTGATATCAGTTGGGGTCTGCTGTTAAAACTTTTAGACGACGAAAGACGCAGCCCAGGTCAGCCTTTTATCACCAAAGACCAGTGGTTTGAAGCACTACGCGATCAAGATTTTGTCCAAGTTGCTGCTTTTCCGGAAACTGAAGCGTTTGAGCATAAGATTATTATGGCTCAAGCTTCTGTACCAGTCGCATTTAGCACAAAGTTTGGGCAAAAAGAGACTGGACAAAAATCACAGCTTTCATTACAAAAAAAGCCGGATAATTTTCAGTCAGAAAACTTATCTGCACTCCACTCAAGACCCGATTTGCCAAATTCATATATAGCTCCCCGCAATGAACTTGAGCAAAAAATTGCCGATATCTGGCAAGAATTCTTGGGAATCAAGCAAGTGGGAATCAATGACAACTTTTTTGAATTGGGAGGAGATTCTTTAATAGCTGTTCAGGTTTTGTCCCGATTACGAAATATTTTTTATATCAAATTACCTCTAGCAAGTTTGTTTGAGTTTCCCACAATAGCTGAAATAGCTCTAAAACTAGATAAACAACATCCAGAAGCAGATATTAACCTAGGTGCAATTGATAGAGAAGAAATAGCAATATGAACCGTATCCAAGAATTTTAGATTTTAGATTAAGAAATATTTTCAATCTAAAATCCAAAATTCAAAATCTAAAATTGAAAGACCTTTTTTAATCTTTCAATCCAAAATCCAAAATTTAAAATCTAAAATTCGGTATGAAGGTAATAATTATATGAATATCAAGCAATTTGTAACTGAACTTTCCCAGCAAGGTGTGAAATTGTGGGTTGAAGGTGAACAGTTACATGCTAATGCTCCAAAGGGAGTATTGACAGCAGAAACTCGTGACTTATTAGTTAAGAATAAAGCAGAACTTATTTTGTGGCTGCACCAGAAAAATGAGTTAGCGTACCCCAACGGGGAAGCAAGCTACGCGCAACGTCGCGTTGGCGCAGCCTCTCGTAGAGAAGGGAAGCTCACCGGAGGTATCGCCACTGATACTGATTTACCCCTGATCAAAGGCGATCGCACTCAGAACTTACCTCTGTCTTTTGGCCAAGAACAAATCTGGTTATTGAACCAGTTGGAACCAAATAACCCCTTCTACAACGAACAAGCAGCTCTACGAATTCGTGGTAATCTAAACGTCGTGGCACTAGAGCAAAGCCTCAACAAAATTGTTGCTCGTCACGAAGCCTTACGTACCAACTTCCGAACCTTTAACGAGCAGCCAATTCAGGTAATTGCTGAAAGCTTAACCTTAAATTTGTCAGTAGTAGACCTAACAGAGCTACCTGAAAGTGAAAGAGAAATTGCTTGCCAGCAATTAGCCACAGCAGAAGCTATTCGACCCTTTGACCTCGCTAACTCTGGTTTAATCCGAGCTTCTGTGCTTAAACTCACAGAGGTAGAACACGTCTTGTTACTAACATTACACCACATTGTCTTCGATGCTTGGTCAGTGGGTGTATTGATGCGGGAGTTAGCAACCATTTACTCAGCTCTGTGCAATAACTTGTCCCCAGAGCTACCTGAGCTACAAATTCAGTATGGCGACTTTGCTATTTGGCAACGGCAGTGGTTGCAAACAGAGGTACTCCAAAGGCAGCTTAACTACTGGCAGCAACTACTCAAAAACGCTCCTAGCTTACTAGAATTACCCACAGACCGACCTAGACCAGCGATTCAAACTTTCCGAGGAGCGCGTCAACATATAAAACTTTCAATTGAACTGAGTGAAGCACTTGCCAATTTTAGTAAGCAAGAGAAAGCTACCCTGTTCACGACGCTATTCACAGCATTTGTTACCTTACTTTATCGCTATATAGGCTCTGATGACATTTTAGTGGGTACACCCATTGCTAACCGCGATCGCTTTGAAACTGAAGACTTGATTGGCTTTTTTGTCAATACCTTAGTGCTACGTACCGATTTGTCAGGTAATCCCAGTTTTAAGCAGCTGCTGAGTCGAGTGCGTAAACTGATGTCGCAAGCTTACGCTCATTCAGACCTGCCCTTTGAGGAGTTGGTAAAAGCATTGCAGCCAGAACGGGATCTCAGCCATACACCGTTGTTTCAGGTAATGTTTCTCCTCCAGAATGCTTCCGTATCTCAAGTGGATTTGACTGGGTTAACTGTCAGTCCATTAGTGACAGAAAGGACAACTGCCAAGTTTGATTTGACTTTATTCATGGAAAACACTACCACTGGACTAGTGAGTACGTGGGAGTACAACACTGACTTGTTTGATCCAGGCATTATCGAGCGAATGGCGGGTCATTTTGTAACTTTGCTGTCAGGCATTGTTGCTAATCCCAAAGAGCAAATTTCGCAATTGCCCCTGCTGACAAAACCAGAACAACGAGAGTTACTTGTCGAGTGGAACGATACTCAAGCTGAGTATCCCCAAGATTTGTGTATCCATCAGTTATTTGAGGAGCAGGTGGAGCGTACACCAGATGCTGTAGCAGTGGTGTTTGAAAATCAACAACTGACTTACCAGCAATTGAACTGTCGCGCTAACCAGTTGGCACATTACTTGCAGTCTTTGGGTGTGAAAGCCGATGTGCTGGTCGGTTTATGTGTGGAGCGTTCTTTAGAAATGGTCGTGGCACTACTAGGTATTCTTAAGGCGGGCGGGGCTTATGTGCCACTTGACCCAGAGTATCCCAGTGAGCGCCTAAGTTTCATGCTTGAAGATGCTCAAGTTTCAGTGCTACTAACCCAGCAGCGACTCCTTAAGAGACTGCCTGAGCATCAAGCACATCTTGTTTGCTTAGATACTCACTGGCAGGCAATTTCTCTTTCAAGTCAGCATAATACCATCACTGGTGTACAAGCGAATAACTTAGGTTATGTGATTTACACCTCTGGTTCTACGGGTAAACCTAAAGGTGTAGCTCTTAATCAGCTTGCTCTTTGCAATCTGATTCTGTGGCAACTTCAAAATAATACAATTTCTACTGGAGCAAAAACCCTGCAATTTGCCCCTATTAGCTTTGATGTCTCCTTCCAAGAAATATTCACTACCTGGTTTTCGGGAGGCACATTGTTCTTAATTGGGGAGGAACTACGCCGAGATCCAGTAGCTTTGTTAGGTTTCCTCAAAGAAAAAGCTGTTGAGAGACTGTTTGTTCCCTTTGTTGTTTTACAGCAACTAGCTGAAGTCGCTATTGATAGTGAGTTAGTTAATAGTCATCTGAGGGAAATCATTACTGCTGGGGAACAGTTGCAGATTACTCCGGCTATATCTCAACTGTTCAGCAAATTAAATGATTGTACTTTGCACAATCATTATGGGCCATCAGAAAGCCATGTAGTCACCACTTTTACTCTGACTAACTCCGTAGACACTTGGGCGGTACTTCCTCCGATTGGTCGTCCGATTGCTAACACACAAATGTATATCCTAGATAAGTATCTACAGCCTGTACCTATCGGTGTAGCAGGAGAATTATACATTAGTGGTGTCTCTTTGGCGCGTGGCTACCTCAACCAAGCTGAGTTAACACAAGAAAAATTTATACCCAATCCCTTCCAAAAAAGCAGGGGAGCAGGGGGGCAGG
>NZ_CAXTNP010000053.1:0-28080 GCF_964245575.1 uncultured Nostoc sp.
TGATGATGAATGTCACGATGTTGATGATGAATGTCGTGATGTTGATGATGAATGTCACGATGTTGATGATGAATGTCGTGATGTTGATGATGAATGTTGCGATATTCATCATAATGGCTTCTGATGCAAGTGCATAGATGCGTAGTGGCTTGTCATCATCAGCCTATGTGCGAGGGAGGCGCACTTTCAGGATGGAAAAAACTAAAGTTAAAGTGAGTATTTCTGCTTAAGGGAACTAACGCTTGGGTTAAGGCTTGATTTTCCCTAACCCTCTTTTTTAAGTAAGTCGGCGATAAAAATTCAATGTATACGAGCCGCATTACCCCACCCCAACTTTGCTGACGCAAAACCTCCCCTCGCCAAAGCATCGGGGAGGGGATTGAGGGGTGGGTTAGAACCGTTTTTGAGCTTAAGTTAACACCAATGAGCAATGCTGTGCCCCTACCGCGTGGTCTATTTCCCTGAAAAAGGCTGTAAACAGGGAATTAAATCAAGCCTTGATTGTTTACATTTTTGCAGTAAAAAAATGCTGCTTCACCACGTCTAAGCGTGAACAATTCCAATAATCGACATGGGAGACAATCAAATCATCAGAGTTAAGACCTAATTCACTCCAACCAGGAATGGAAATCCGTGGCTTCCAGGGGAGAGGAGTATTCCAACTGAGTGTCCACTCAGTTTTTATTGTGTCTCCTAAACGTTGAATGTTATGTAAATCCATTTTGGGAGCTAAAAACACAGTCTCGATGAAATTAATCATCTGTTTGTAACGTTTAACACCACGAAATTTATTCAACGGGTCTTGAAAATAAACGTCTGGAGCGTAAATGCTGTAAGTTTGATTTACTGGGAATCTTTGATAGTCTTCTTTGAGGATTTCAATGATATCCATGATAAATAGATATATCGTAAATTGGTTATATGGAAACGGGGCGCGGATATAAATCCTTATTAAAAATTGAAATCAACTTTCATTCCATAAACGTTCTAACTGACGCCGCCAAGCAACTAAAACTTCTTCTCGCGCCTCTGGGGTTTGATTCATTTCGCCCATCACTCCTTCTGCATAAAAGCGTTCCAAGCTTTGCATAGTAGTTTGCAGAGATTGTCCTTGCTGTTTTGCTGCTTGAATAATTTGCCGGATACGGCTTTGTGTTAGTTGATTAAAGACATTATCTAATCTAGCCTGATGGAGAGATACAAGTCGATTGATTGCATTGGACAAATCTGCACTTACTAAAGTGCCACTGTTATGTTGAAACACTCCCCAAATTACCTGTTCATACAAAGCGTAACGTGCTTCTTGAGTGTCATCAAAGTTAGCTTCTAGAAACTGTTCTAAAAACGGTTGGGCTTCTTGGATAGGCACAATAGGCAGTAAGACTCGCAACCAAGTATTATCTTCGGAAAGCAGCACCAACAGCCGAAAAGTAGAAGTGTCTACTTGCCACGATCCAGGAGCGATCGCAGCAATAGCCGATGTGTCAAATAATTCTGTTAGCGTACCCGCAATTTCTTCAGGTGTCATAAGCTTTTATTTAGATATAGCCTCTAGATTAGCAAAGAGGTGCATCAGCTTATTCACTAAAACGCTATGTTGCTTGCTAAACAACTTCTAGTTGTGAAAAAGTTTCAGTTACCCTGAACACGCAGTGGGGGCGTACAGCTAAGTGTACGCCCCCACAAATAAATGTATTCCACTGAATTTAAATATGTGATTTAAATTATCGAATTGCTCAAAAACACAATGCCGATCGCACAGAAAGCGAAACCAGCAATACTAATTTTCCAAGGTAAAATTCGGTTTATTTCTCCCATACCCATCGCACTACCAATTTCTCTGGCACTCATGGCAACCGCAAACAGAGTGAAAGTCATGCCTAGTATATAGGCAATTAGTGGCATCATTCCTGCCCCAATAATAGATTCAGCATCAGCGTAACCCTGAAATAAACCAGCACTGACACCCACCAGAGCAAGTACTATAAAGTTTGGTTGATTTGGCATCAGCAGCATAGTACCAAAAACGATGGTAGAAATGGCGATGGCTATTTCTGTGCCTGGTAAATTTAGCTGAAATAAATGAATTACAATCCCCAAGGCTGCTGCGAAGACAAAATATCCAGCGATCGCAGCGCCACGAACAAACACAGATGAGAGTAAGCCAATAGCAATAATATTAACTAAACAATCCAAGCCAATTACTGGATCTGCCAGTCCCCAGAGAAAGGCTTCCCAGGGGTTAGAGATGGTATGATCGGCTGGTGTTCCACTTAATGAACTCAGTAAGCTAATTAAAATTAAAACTGCGATCGCTCCAATATGGCGATGCATTAAGCTCAAGGTGTCAAATTCCCCCCAAGCACGAGATTGTGATAATTTAGTTTTGAACATTAGCATCTGCCAAATTAGTTTTTTCGGTAATTTATACTACCCACATACTCAAAAAAACTAACGTGGTAATCACGCCAGATTACACTAGCTTCATCAAGTTATGTAAAGCTACAGTTATTGCAATCCTGATAATCGGCTGCGATCGCTACTAAAATACTTTATCCAAACTTTTTTGAAACCACGTACAAGTCTGTCCTTATATCTTTCTAACGATATATTCAACCAAATTTTGAATCATTTCAGCATCTGTTTCACTTAAACTTTCCAATTCAAGTCTGTTGCCCTCTTGTGGGCTATTAAATTGGCTACTGTATATACGACGACTCAATCCTACTGGACTTCTGTCGTAAAAAGTTGTGTATAATACACATGCTGCTACGTATGAACCAAGAGGACTAGGGTGGCTTTGATCCGGACTATAAAGGTTCAATTTTGGATTCGCTTCCTGAACTTTTTGCCAAGCAATTCCAATAGGTGCAACTTTGGCTTTCAGTTCTTTAGCAATTGTCATGTATGAATCGGTCAATATCTGTTGCGTTTCTGGTTGATTTTGCTTTGCCCAAGTCAAGTAGAACACTGTTTGGGAATTCACTCGCTTGATTTTGGCATCAAACAGACTGGCGTACTTGTACATTTCCTTGGGATTGGTAATCGGTAAGGTACTTTGCTCTTGGAGTACTACATAATCCCATCGTTTCGCTTTTAGTAGCCTGAGTGCTTCACCACTTTTCCAGTGGCTTTTGAGGGTAGCTCCACCGACTACAACCATTTCAGTTTCGAGCATTCTAGTTTCTTTTGCCGACTCAGCCAACTGTTGTGTCAACCAAGGAAGATCATTGACATAGGTATAGCTGTTGCCAATAAATAAAACTCTGATTGCCTGCTGTTGAGTTACTTGAAAGGAATTTGCCTCAATCGGCTTCCCTATGATCCTAAACAAGGCAATCATCAAAAAGAGGAATAAAGATACATATACTATCTTTGTGTTTATCATCATCACTAAGACTTTTGCTGCATAACTTCTTATTGGACAGGCTTTGTCAGAAAATAGTTCTGATTTTTATAAATTTGTATAGGTTGAATAAAGTACAAGCTTTACCTAAGTTAAAGCTTATCTTAATTGAACTCTATTAAAAAGAAGACTAATCTAGAAAATACCTTCATTGGAAGAGAGAATGAAACTTTTAAAATTGTTACTTCTTTGTATGCATTAGTCCATTGCCAGTTAGTTCTCTAGCCCAATTGCCATGCAATTGATAAGTTTAGCGAATCAGCATCTTTTAAATTTGAGCCTAGAGAGAAAGTAAAAGGAGATATTGCCAGGGCAATTTTCTACTTTTACACTATTTATCGGGATCAGGCTGAGAGAGTAGACCTAAATTACTTTCAGGAGCAGTGTGATACTTTGTGTAAATGGAATCAGCAAGATCCCCCAGATATTACTGAAATAGAACGCAGTCATGCGATCGCTAAGTTTCAAGGTAATGACAATCCATTCGTGTTAGATGTCACATTAGCAGAACGGGCATACTGTAATTCCTAAAGAAGGAGCGCACAGCTAGTTGTGCGCTCCTTCATGTAATAAAATATTCTTATAAGTCAAAACTTTAATGGAGTAATTCCAAAATTTAAGCAAGAGCTATTTGAAGTTTCTTCACTGCTTTTTGAATTAATCGATTACTTTTGGTCACAATACTAGGCTGTTTTAGCTGTTGCGGCCTTTTCTGCGGTTCCTTAAGAAAACGATAGTATAAAAACTCATCTCTGTAACAAATTTTGACATCTTCACCTTGACATAAACGGGCAAAATCACTATAAGAATAATTCATGTAGTGAATGCGATGAATTGGTTTTAATTCATCTTGGTTGTACAGGACATTATCAATATTTACAAAGGGGTCTGAGTTAGCACAGTTACCTGTTCTGTCTTGACCATTAGGACTGAGGGTAAAATTAAATAAAGCAAGATTTGATTTCCATGTCAAATAATTATATAAATGTGCATCATCCCACCATGCAGTTAGCCATTCAACCTCTCTATCTTCAATTAATAATTTTTTATATAAATCTAAATCTTTTTTTTGAAATAACCCTGATTTAGAACCAAAAAAATCAGAGCAATGAAGTCTAGGACGTATATCTTTTTCGGAAACAATCTTAGACTTTTCTAAAAGCGGAATATTTAATGGTACTTTTGTGCGTTCTTTAGTGTGTATCCAGTCATCAAACACAAAATCGTATGCGTTTAATTTTTCAAAAATATCATCAACTGGCTTCATGAGAAGGCTGTCAGCATCACAAAATATAAACCTATCAAAATGCCCTGAAAAAACACACATTTTTCTTTGTAAGTGACCTGATGACCACCAAGTACGTGAGATTTTGGAAGTTTTAATACCTGGATGAACTGCCCAAACTTGGTGAGCAAAGTCTTCCCAGCACTGTATTGCCTCCCAATTCTCAAAAATGCTGACGTTTTTTCTAGACTTTACTTCTTTTTGAACTAAGTCTAATCTCTCATCATAGGGAATAATACAAACAGGAATATCTGGGCTAACATTCACCTCAATACTATTCAACAATGCTACTAACTGATCATAAACGGCATCATTTGCAAGTGTATAAATACCAAAAAATTCCATAAGATAATATCCTGATTTTTACATTTAGTTTATTTATGACGCTTCTGGCGCCGTTGTCCGCGCAACTTATATCTTGCACCAGGCGACTAGAAGTCGCGGCTACACAGGTAAAACCCGCGCAGGCGGGTTGAAAACCTTGATTTGACCTAAGTTCGCGTAGGCGGACTTCGTTTGTATAGCCGCGTTTTCTAATCGCTTAGGCTAGGTGCAAGATATGATACAAAGAATTTGAGAGGTTTTTCCTCGCCTAACCCTTATAGATAGCGCTTTTGGGCAAGTCAATCAATTCCGTTTCTTAGGAAATTTTCTTAAAAATGCCCAATTCCATAATTAATTTCATCATTATTATTACTTGATGGGCATTGATTAAAATGGAAGCAACGCGAAAAAGTGAGAACAAACAACTAATGTTACTTTAAAAACTTTATCAAGCTGATAGCATCAGTAAAAACACTAAAACAACGGGAATTTTCCCAGTTTATTATCAATAAAATTGGTTTATTGATAATAAAAATAAAATCTGACAAAATCGCGTTAAAAAAATTTTGATCAGAGGTAATTTGTCAGATATTGTAATGAAAAATTATACAGGCTGCATAAGGAATTGTCTTTAATATTAAATGTTGTACTAGTGCAATAATTCCTCAACTTGATGCTGGCTCCACAAAGTTCTATATAAACCCTGTTGTTGCAAAAGTTGTAAGTGATTGCCTGTCTCGACAATTTTTCCCTTTTCCATCACAAAAATTCGGTCAGCCGCCGCCGCCGCCGATAATTGATGCGTAATGAAAATTACTGTTTTGCGTACAGTACCACCAGAGAGATTTTTGAGGATTTGCGTGGCTGTTTGATTATCCACGCTAGAGAGGGCATCATCCAAAATTAACACTGGAGCATTGACCAGCATAGCCCTAGCTAAGGCAGTACGTTGTCGTTGACCGCCAGAAAGAGTAATACCGCGCTCACCAACAATAGTTTCATATTGCTGGGGAAAATTGTCAATTTCTGATTGAATTTGGGCAAGTTGAGCGACAGATTCTATCTGTTCTTGTTCGCTAATTGGGTCACCGTAGCGAATATTATTTTTGATTGTAGTGCTAAATAGAAAACTATCTTGAGGAACGTAGGCGATCGCACCTCGTAAATCTGCCAACGCTATCTTAGTAATATCCACCCGATCTAAAAACAATTGTCCTGATTCAATATCCAACAAGCGCGGCAAAGCATTGGCCAAAGTGGTTTTTCCCGAACCAATTGCCCCAACAATGGCCACGGTTTCTCCGGGAGCAATGGTAAAGTTAACATTTTCTAGAGCTGGAGTAGTGGAACCAGGGTAAGTATAGGTAAGATTTTTAGCTGTCACTTCCCCTTTGAGTTCAGCCACTGGTAGATGTATGGCATCGGCTGTGTCTTGAATTTTCGGTGTGATAGAGAGAATAGATTCAAGGCGATCAATACTAACTTCACCCCGTTGGTAGGCCGTAATTGTGAATCCTAAAAGGGCAGTGGGGAAAACTAGACGCTCTACATAAATTAACAGTACTAAAAAGTCGCCAACCTTAAGGGTACCAGAAGACATCCGCGCCGTCCCTAGCCAGAAGATTACCAGTAAACTGATATTAGCTAGCCCACCAATTAGCGGAAACAGTGTATTTCGGAGTTTTGCCAGTTCCAGGTTAGCAGTCAATAGCTGCTGATTTTTCTTGGCGAAGGCTCGACGCTCGTTTGCTTCTTGGGCATAGATTTTAATTAAGGCAATGCCACTGATATCCTCTTGGATGAGTTCGCTGATGTCAGAGAGTTGCTCTTGGACTGCTGCTTGTTGTTTGCGTAAGCGATCGCTAAACAGACTCACTAACAAGAGCATAAAAGGGTACACTGCCAAAGAAGCTAGTGTAATATCCACACTAATCGCCAGCATTACTGGCAGTGTCAGGGCGTAGGCAAACACCGTATTTGCCAAACTCAAGATTGCAAAACCCAACAACCGCTTGATATTGTCCACATCACTGGTAGCCCGATTAATCAAATCGCCAGCAGTATTACTAGCAAAATAAGCCGGCTCCAGCTTGAGTAAGTGTTCAAAAATCCGTTGTTTCAGGTCAAATTCCACCTGCCGCCCCACCCCAAATAGCCAAATACGGGATGCCATCCGCATTAGCCACATCGCCGAACTGAGTAAGACAATGATTACTACGTCATGTAGTATTTGGTTCAAGACGAAGGTTGTGGAGAGTTTGTCAACACCAGCACGAATCAACAAGGGTATATAAACGCCCAGTGCATTGACAGACAACAAAGCGAGAATGCCTAAAGACGCCTCCCGCCAATGGGGACGTAGGTAAGCACTGAGTTTAGCGATTCGTCGAGATTTTGCCATTAAAGCAATTTTGCAACTTTATCATCCTAGATTAACTGTTAGTCCAAGAAGACAGCTATGTAGGGGATTGGGGACTGGGGACTTGTACTGAGCGACTCGTGCCGAGCAAAGCCGAGGTAAGCCGAAGTATTGGGGACTGGGAAACAAATCCTTTTAAGATTTAGTTGGGTCTGAATCCCTATTTAAATCTTCCCAATCCCCAGTCTTCAGTTTAATGAAACCCTTGCAAATTCGTAATTCCGAATTCAGTGCAACGTTACTAAAGCGTGGCATTGCGGTCTTTTTAGTATTTCTTTTTTTACTTTATTACCGCTGAACACGCAAGAACCTGTAAATTTCAAAGAGATAAGTTTCCCAAGTTCTGGTTGTCAATTGCAACGTTTCCGCATTCGGTACAAAGTCTTCAAGTCGTAAACCGCGTGTGCGAATATCTTGAGGACTTCCTTGTAATAGATAGGGAGGCACTCTTAAATTATAAGAAAGAATGCGATCGCCCGTCACATCTGAGATGTTGGCTGTGGTGGTTGGTTGCCCTAATGCCACCAGTGTCCCAGATGTTGGTGCAGCACTTGCTACATAGGTTTCACCTGCCATTGCTAGAGGTGCCCTATAAAGGAAATAGGCGACTGCTGGTGTACTTGCCAACAGCAAAATCGTCAGTGCCCAACCGACCAAGTATCCTCCTGGTTTGTCTATCCCACCTCCTTTGATTCTCTGAGCTGCAAAAATCATCATTAAAACAGAGGCTCCTAGAGGCTTGAGTGGAAAAGACAGCAGCCTCGACAACGACGCCACAGCTGGTTCATTGGGGTTAACAAAAGATAGGGCTATGATTACCAAGATAACGACTAAGATCAATCGCCCTACAAAACTTCCAGAGGGATAAAATCGCTGGAACAGAGAATATACGATAGTGCCAATCAGCAGCCACAGCAGTACCCGGCTTAACAATAGAAACATAGATTAACTCTCAAATTTTCTGGTGCAGTGAGCCAATGTGGTGTTAAGACAGTCCGCTTTGCTTAGGATTTCCACGCTACCTCTGCTGTTCAGAGAAGAAGTGGCTCCCCAAGAGGAACTGTCGTGCATCGTTTCCCTGCATAAAACAACTAGTGACTTCTTAGCTTTAGCGACGCTAGGAGCGTCACCCGTAAGGGTCAACCTAGAGGTTTCGGGAAATGGATTTATTTTATTGTCAAATTGTAATCGCACTGTTTGACTTAAAATACTTCAAACCTCACACCCAAAGACTACCGTCGTAGTGATTTTAGTGCAATTTTTTGACACTGCGTCTATTATTTATATTTTTCCAGAAGAGTAATACGGTACCGGTAAACTAAATTAATTAAATAATCCACTCAAAAGGAAAAACTATGTCGCCTGGAAAGCCTACTATTTTGGTAACGGGGGGAGCTGGATATATTGGTTCTCATACGGTGCTGGCTTTGAAGCAAGCGGGTTATAACATTGTCATACTTGATAATCTGGTTTATGGCCATCGTGATTTGGTAGAAAAGGTTTTACAAGTAGAACTGATAGTAGGGGATACAGGCGATCGCGCCTTGCTAGATCATCTATTTAAAACCCACGATATTGCTGCTGTGATGCACTTTTCTGCTTATGCCTACGTAGGAGAATCAGTGACTGACCCTGCCAAATATTACCGCAATAACGTTGTTGGTACTTTGACTCTGTTAGAAGCGATGCTGACAGCATCTGTAAAGAAATTTGTCTTTTCTTCTACCTGTGCCACCTACGGTGTACCGGAATTCTTACCCATTCCAGAAAATCATCCCCAAAATCCGATTAATCCCTATGGCGCTACAAAGCTTATGGTAGAGCGGATTCTCTCTGATTTTGATGTTGCTTACAGTTTTAAATCAGTGCGTTTCCGCTATTTTAATGCTGCTGGTGCTAATCCCAGTGGGTTACTTGGCGAGGATCACAACCCAGAAACCCATTTGATTCCCTTGGTGCTGATGACAGCTTTAGGCAAACGAGAATCCATCTCAATTTTCGGCACTGATTACCCTACGCCCGATGGTACTTGTATTCGTGATTATATTCATGTTAACGACTTAGCAGATGCCCATATTTTAGGATTGGAATATTTATTGAAAGGCGACGATAGCGAAGTTTTTAATTTAGGTAATGGTAGCGGTTTCTCTGTCAGAGAAGTCATTGAAGCTGCCGAACAGGTGACAGGAATTTCCATACCAGTAGAAGAACGCGATCGCCGTCCTGGTGATCCCCCAATTCTCATTGGCGCCAGTGAGAAAGCCAGAACAATTTTAGGCTGGCAACCTCAGTATCCATCCATCAAAGATATTGTCTCTCATGCGTGGCAGTGGCATCAAAAGCGACACAAGTAAAAGTTAGGAGTTAGGAGTTAGGAGTTGGGAGTTAGTAAATTTTAGATTTTTCCTTCAATCCAAAATCCAAAATCTAAAATTGTTAAGTCTTGAATTCATAACTCTCAACTCCTCACTCCTAACTACTCCCCACTCCCTTTCATACTTCGCAGTACGACAACTAAGATGCCGATAAATCCGAGGATTGGAAGCGCGATCGCCCAAATTGGTAATTGCTGAGATTCACCCTCTCCTAAATTACCATTGACATCTCGCAGGTTTTGTGCATTCTGTGTAGACCCACCTGCCACAGTAACTTCAAATTTGAACTCAAAGGGTTTGAATCTTGCTCCAGAAACTGGTTTACCATTTAGTTGCAACTGATAAATACCTGGCTTGGGAAAGACAACTTCCGCACCTGGGATGCCTTGATAACGCTCAACTGCCACAGATTGTAACTGTGGTTCTAACAGGGGTGGCTCACCGGCGGCATAAGGTTCGGCATAAACAGCCAACTGACAATTACACTGTGACAGGGGAATCACCCTTCCACCTTTGCGGGTAAGCGCAAACCAGGCTTGACTTGGTTCTCCAGCACGGGGATTATCATTTGGTTCAATGTGGAGGGTGCCACCGACATCTCCAGCTACTTCCACCTTATGAGCAGATGCAGGAGAAAGATTAGTTATTGATATAACTAAGCAACTCAGGAATAATAAATACTTTATTGTTCCTTGATGCCAGGAAATGCCTTTGAGCAGGTAACGCCTCTGTTTTAGACTCGTTGAGAATAAGGATGATTTACCGTGATTTGGTTGGGGGAACATAAAACTTTTCTACGGCTAACTTTGACCAAAAAAAGCGCGATCGCACCATCAAGACACTGAGGGTAACAATTACCATCAGTACTACTGCTAATTTATTTCCCCAAGTTGATTCCAAGGAACCCAGGTAATGGGAACCAATCAATACAGTATGAATGGCACTCAAGAGCAAGGCTGGCACACCCAATAGATGAATCTGTCGCCAACGCTTGCCCAAAGATTTCTGCAACGATTCCCAACTCGTTAAAGCGGCAGGGGACATTAATACCAATGCTACAGCACCCGCAGCCATACCCCACTGAAATTCTGGCGGCAGGAAAGAAAAGGCGGCAAAATTCCATTGCAATGAGTGTTCTATCATGTGGGCGGTGTGAACCACAGAAAGCACAAAAGATCCCACTCCCAAGCCCCGGCGGTAACGCAGTGGTGAAGCCCACAAGCCACTAATAGGACGCGCAATTAGCGCCAAGATTAAGCAAATTAAGGCGGCATGTCCGGTGTAATCTACCATTGTGTCACCAGTTCGCAACAAGGTAATCACGCCAATGATGAGTGTCACCCAACCGCCTAATCGAAACAACTGACTGCGCCTGTCTTTACTTACTAAAGATGTGGAGACGCCTACACCTAGCATCGTAGGTAGAGTTCCCAAGCCAAAAGCCAGCATAGTTGCCCCACCCATCCATAAATTGCCAGTTTCAGCAGCTTTAATTTGGGCAGCATAAAGGAAACCACAAGGCATTAAACCCCAAGTCATCCCCAAAAGCATTGGCGTCCACCATTTGGTTTTTAAGGAAAGCTTAACCATTCCGGTGCTGAGGCGATCGTGTAAACTACCTTGTAATAAGGGGTGTAACACGGGAATGCGCGGCAGCAAATCGGGTTTTACTTGTCCTAAGCCAAACCAAATCAGCATTACACCAGTTATAATTGCCATCCAGCGCCGGAAGTCGCTGCCAACACCCGCTAGCTGTCCACCTTGCAGCAATACCGAACCCAGCGCCCCAATGCCAGCACCGATTAGAGCATAGCTCAACATCCGCCCCAGGTTTAGCAGGATATGAAATTTTAATTGCTGTTGCCAAGTGTCGGACTTTTCTAAGGTTGATGTCCGTTTCAAAGAGACTGTTTGGGGAATTTTCGGCTGATGAGACAGGGAAAACGCCACTGTTAGGGGGCCACACATCCCAAAGCAATGTCCAAAACTCCCCAGGAACCCCAGGATTGTGATCAGCAACAAATCTACCATAAAAAAAGTCCTGAGTTCTGAGTCATGAGTTCTGAGTGCCAGAATAAAGATTTTGAAGAATTAAGAAGAAATTGTTTTCTTTTCTTCTTTGCTCAGTACTCAGTACTCAGCACTCCTCTAGTGGGGCAATGTAAGTGAAGTTGCGATCGCTGTCAAAAGACAAACCGTCAAACTTGATGTTTATTCATAGGAAAGAAAGCCTGCGTGTAAACACTTATAAAATTCCCTAAACGCGCGTAAATCTTAAATTAATAACTTGAGGTATAAGGGTATATACCGTAGATTACTCTACTTTAAAATCTGTATAATTTTTATTATATATAGTAGTATCTACTTAAAAATGTCTGTCCATTCTTTCGATTAGTATCTTAATAGTATTCAAAAACCTCTCTTAACTAGATAATTTTTAACTAAACACGAGTAGAAAAGATATGTTATTTAACAATAAAGTATATAAAAAAAATGATGTTTATGGTATAAGTCGTGACCTCCCTTTTAACTATATAAAGAGGCAAGAAGTTGATCAAAAACTTATTGAAAATTTAGACAAAAGTAGACACATTGTTATATATGGTAGCTCCAAGCAGGGAAAAACATCTTTAAAAAAGAGTTGCCTCAAATCTGATGAATATATTAATATTCAATGTCTTAATCATTGGAAATTAACAGATATACATCTTGCTATTCTGAAACAAGCAGGTTACCAAACTACTCAATCTGTTAAACAAACTGCTTCTGGCAAGCAAAAGGTTGCAGCTTCTTTTGAAGGATTAGTAAATTTTTTCGGACTTGCTGGAAGTAGAGGAACAATTTCAACTGACACAGAACAACAAAAAACTACTGAGACTTTATTAGAAAATTTTGATGTTGATCCAGACGATGTAAACGATATTATTGCTTGCTTGAATGCGATCAAATTTAAAAAATATATTGTTTTAGAAGATTTTCATTATCTTGATATAGATATTCAAAGAGACTTTGCAGTTGTATTAAAAGCATTTCATGAAGCATCTAAGTTTTGTTTCATAATTATAGGTGTTTGGTTAGAAGAGAATAGGTTAATTGTACATAATGGCGACTTGACTGGACGTGTAATTGCTATAGATGCTGACAAATGGACTCATAGAGAATTAATGCAAGTAATTGATGAGGGAGCTAAATTATTAAATATTAATTTTACCGAAGATTTTAAAACGACTGTTATAAAAGAATCATATGAGAGTGTTTATATAGTTCAAGAAGTTTGTTCTCAAGCGTGTGATCAAGAAGAAGTAAAAGAAACCCAAAGCCAATTCCGTACCATTGGTGGTAGCTTGCATGTGCATCATCTAATCAAATCTGTTGTTAATCAGCAAAATGGGCGATATATGTCTTTTATAAATCAATTTTCTGAAGGATTTCAAGATACACAAGTTGAGATGTATAAATGGATTCTTTACCCTATTCTTTCACTAAGATTAAAGGAGTTACAGCAGGGACTTACTTATGCACGAATACGTGAGGAACTTCAATCGCGTCATCCACATGGAAAAAACCTTAATCCGGGAAATTTAACTCAAGCTTTAAAATCGACATC
The DNA here is from genome assembly GCF_964245575.1 of uncultured Nostoc sp. Taxonomy (GTDB): domain Bacteria; phylum Cyanobacteriota; class Cyanobacteriia; order Cyanobacteriales; family Nostocaceae; genus Nostoc. The sequence continues at coordinate 13,417 of NZ_CAXTNP010000053.1, forward strand.
TTCACTTCAAGTTAAAAAAGGTATTAAACCAATAATCATTGATTATGATCAGACAAATAGACGATTGAATGTGGTAGACAGAGGTTTTTTAATTTGGCTTGCTAATCAAAATATACCAGAACTATTAGCAACAGTTGAATATAATTAGGAAATGTAACGCGATGTGCGACTTAATATTGCGTAACAAGTTCATAAAATTAAAGAGGATCACAGTTATGGCGATTAAGCCATTTTGAGTTAGCCGCAGCTTATGCTTTTGCATTTGTAAAAAATCATGCATTTATAGATGGTAACAAAAGGGTAGCTTTCGTTTCGATGGTACTTTTATTATATTGAATGGGTATTCTTTAGAAGTGCCAAAAAAAGAAGTTGTATTAATGATAAGAAGACTTTCAACTGTTCGACAGACTTAAGAATCGATAGCAGATTGGATTAAATAAAATTGTATTAAAATAGACAATTAAGCTGATTGCAAAGTAACTTTGCAGGTTTATCTAAGAATTTAGGGAAACAAAATATTAAACCCTTCCTAGCAATCCTGGAAAGTGATACCTGGGGATTTGCGCTACCCTAAGTCTGGAAGCCAAGGATAAATCAGATGATAAAATGGATTTGGCTGATGCTGTTGGTGCTGATGGCAGTTGCCGTGGTGGGTAGTAGGGGTAGCACGTTTTTTGAACAGCGTCCTTCACCAGCAATTGTTGAACGCACTCCAGTGGAAACACCCCAACCACAGCCAGAGTCAAAGGAGGTTGACAGTGCGCCGCAAGTCTCTGCTGACAAGCTGTTAGCCCATATCCAAAAGTTGAATTTTCAGCGCTACACAACAGCAGAGCGATCGCTTACTCGCACTTATATCACAACTGAACTCACAAAATTAGGCTGGAAGCCCAAATTGGAAAAGTTCTCTGAGGGTGTGAATATTTTTGCCGAACGTGTAGGAACTAACAAAGCAGCTAAAGCAATTCTCGTGGGAGCGCATTACGATACTGTTGCCTTATCCCCTGGTGCTGATGATAACGCTAGTGGTGTAGCTGTGGTGCTGGAAGTTGCGCGTTTGCTTGGTTCCCGTTCCACGCCACGGACGTTACAGCTAGCTTTTTTTGACAAAGAGGAAGCAGGACTTTTGGGTAGTCAGGCTTTTGTTAGCAAGACAGCACGCTTACAAAACTTAAGCGGAGCGATCGTTATGGATATGGTAGGTTATGCATGTTACACTCCTGGGTGTCAAAAATACCCTGCTGGATTACCTGTTACTCCAATTAGCAACAAAGGCGACTTTTTGGCAGTAGTCGGTGATACAGAACATTTGCCTTTGCTCAGTGCCTTTCAAAACCCACAGATGCTCCCTTCAACCGCTCTGAATAAACAAAAATCAATGCCATCAGTCCTAAAACTACCAATTCCTTTTAAAGGTTTACTGACACCAGACACTCTACGCAGCGACCATGCACCATTTTGGTATCAGGGTGTGGGTGCTGTGCTGGTGACAGATACCGCAAATTTACGCACTCCGCACTATCATCAACCTAGCGATGTTCCAGCAACTATCGAGCGATCGTTTTTCACAGGAGCAGCACAGATTGTGGTCAATGCTACTACTGTCTTGTTAGAGAAAAACGAAGTTTTGGAAACTCAACCACCAAGCTGACTGAATAATTCGTAATTCGTAATTAAAGAAGAAATGACTAATTAGGTGTAGCGGTACTAGTTTTTGGTTCAGGTAAAGTCAATGTCCAATTGTTTTTATCATTGATTTGAAAGTACAAACCTTGGAGAATCAGCCGCAGAGCTGTTCGAGTTCTAATGAAATTCCTCACCAGATAATTTCCCGGTTCAGCAAAGATATCATTATAGTTTTTTATCTGACCAAATTGTTTTGAACAGTAACTGCCAGCACCTTTTACTGTTAAGACAAAAAATGGAGCTTTTTTGTATTTATCAGGAATCATAAAAATCCCATATACATGGTGACGACCACGCCACGGCTGAACTATAACCTTAGTAGCATGTACTTGGAACTTTGTAGTTTTTGCAGCAAGAAAAGCCTTGGAATTGCAATCAGAATTATTCACAGGCCACCACAGTATAATAATACTCAGGGAGAGTAGCAAAATCAAAATATAGCGGAGTCTGCGATGCATAAAGCCAAGAAAAATTGTTGATGTGGCTGGTAGAATTTGATGGATAATGATAAGCTACTAAAGCAGTAAGATTATCCCCCGACAACACCTCTGCAACAGGTTCTAAAGGGCAAAAACAGAACATTAAGCGAGCGTTTAAACTTTTGCTGTCAAAAAAATTGCAGTCAAGATATTAGCCCATAAAAAGTTCAGATTGTAGATGCGATCGCTTACCCTGTTCTAGACCTTCCTTACAGTATTAAACCTAGCTGAGAAGCAATCAAGCTTTTGTGGCTGTGAACACTGATTTATGCTCAATTTTTTTAGCTGTGATCAATTCTACAATTTGTTGCTTGTGTGATGTTTTTGATGTAATTCTATTCGCATCAGTAGATGCTTTGAGGAGATCAGCACGACGCCGATAGCGAAGCGGTAGAGAGTCAGACGCTCCTGCGGACGCTTGATGACTCGCTACCGCTTTGTTAACGCTAACGCTGCCCTATCGAGCGTCATAGCCCGTTGTAGACATCGCTATCAAGTTCAGCCAAAAATCTGCTGTGATTTCTAGGTAATTATTGGGGTAGTCAAATACACAAATATCCGTTATATTCCCGTAAGCAACATTTGGTATAAATATTTATGAGAATAAGTTGGGGAAGTCTTAAGACAGTTGCGGGTTTCTTTGGCGCTATTGCACTTACACAGTTCGGGACAAATACTCCAGCCATTGCGGCTGATACAGTTATTGTACGTTTGGGTTTATTTACAGAAACCATCTCCCTTACTGAGTTGCAAAAGGCTGCAAAAACTGGGGAATTGCCTGGGAGTTTGCAGCCTTATGCTAAAAAATTATCTGAACAACAACGCCGCTTTTTCTTGGGGGCGCTGGGCATGAATGTACCGATGAATGTTGTTACTGTTGATAGGTTAGTTAATACTCAGATTGGTACAACTATTCTCAATGACTTTGCTACGGCCTTAGCCCGAAAGGACAAAGCTGGGGTACAAGCACTGAGAGCAGGATTGGTATTAGGCTCTACTGCACCGCAGGGTCTTTCTGTACTGAGTTTTATCGCTGCTTATCCGAGTAAACGCCTAGAAATTAATTTGCCGCAGGCTTTTATAGTTGCAGGAAGCTTGAATACAGCTTTTTGGCGTACCCAGCAATTTATGTTAACCATCGCTCCTCAACTCGACCCCAAAACACCACAGATTACTTTTCCTTTTGATCCCAGCCAACCAGGAATAGCTCAAGTAAAAATACTTAACTTAAGCCTGAATGACCAAAAGCGCGACCGTAAAATTCCAGTTGATGTTTACTGGTCAACTGCTGCAAGTGCCAACAAACCCCTAATTATTTTTTCTCACGGCTTCGGGTCAGTCCGCACGGACTTGCGTTACCTGGCAGAACATTTAGCATCCCACGGTTATGTAGTAGCAGCTTTAGAACATCCCGGTAGTAATGAGGCAAATACTAACTTAGCACTACAAGGTAAAACCAGAATTATGAAGCCTCAGGAGTTTTTAGATCGCCCTCAAGATATTAGCTTTGTTCTCGATGAATTAGAAAAGCTCAACCAAACGGCTAATAACGCGCTTGCTGGGAAACTTGCAACCACGAATGCGATGGTTGTTGGCTATTCTTTTGGTGGTGGTACAGCTTTAGCAGTTGCTGGAGCAGAGTTACAACTGGAACATCTCAAGCAACGCTGCAAAAAGAACTTGGCTAGCTTGAGTCTGGCAGAAGGTATGCAGTGTATTGCTCAAGAACTACCAGAAAACAGGTATCAACTGCGGGATACTAGAATCAAACAGGCGATCGCTCTCAATCCGACAACTTCTCTAATTTTTGGCGAAACTGGCTTAACTAAGGTGCAAGTTCCTACCCTAGTGTTAGCAGGTTCCGCAGATAAAACCACCCCAGCTTTAACTGAGCAGATTGTGGGATTTGACAAAATTCCATCCCCCAAATGGCTAGTTGGTATAGTTGGCGGTACTCATCTGAGTGTAAAAGACCCCAGTAAGACTTTAGATCAGATAGGACAACCAAATACACCAATTAGTGGCGGTGAAGTTGTGGGTGAACAAGCAGCAGATGTTCGCAAGTACGTTAAAGCTATAGCTTTAGCGTTTGCTTTCCAGATGACTCCAGAAGCTAAAAACTACGCTATTTTTCTGACATCAGATTATGCCCAATTTGCTTCGACTGCGGCATTTCCATTTCGCTTAATGACGCAGATTCCTCCTGATGCTATGGCAATGGTGAAAGAATTTGTTGAGAAATAAGCGACTTCCAATAAAACAAATATCCAATTTTGTGAGTAGCAAGCTTTAAGAGTAGGGATACTTACGGTGTACACACAAGTCGAAAAAAGCTCGATTTCCATTGTTCTCTCCTTCCCATGCAAAGCAAGAGAATGGCTATTAGGGGCTGCTGCCTCTAATAGATAATTGGCTTGGTAAACTTAGCACTGACACCGCTCCGTTTATTCTTAAAGTTCGGATTTTTGGCGCAACTAGCCCATAAATTACTAAATGTATTTTGCAGATGTCTAAGTCCTTGTTGAATCGGTACTAGCTTATTGTATAATAATACATTAGATTTTATGTATTAAGTAATATGCTGCTTACAAAATTGGGCTTAATTTGTAATATCTAGCTAGATTAAATTATAGCAACTTGATATTAAATGTGTAGCTGCTATTAAATCTATACTAAAATTTTACAGTAAATATAACTATTTACACATAACCTTTATAATATATTTCTTAAAAATAATAGAAGCTTAAGAGTGTAAAAAAAAGTAGGAGCATCTTCTGAATAATACATATGTATTCTACCTAAAATGCCCAAATTGAATAAGGCAGCTATGCTGAAGGCAATTACAGGGGGCCTGAATGTCCTTCTAATTGAAGACCACTAAATTTACAATTTAGAGGTGGTCTTAAACCCGTTTGAAGAAGGCAAAAAGGCATACCTTAAAAATTTTTTCTGCCTCTGCTTTCTGCCCTCTTCCTTCTGTCTTGCCCAAAGGACAGATAAATGAACATAACTTGCTAGCTGCGAAATATGTTTGTGTATTTCTTGGTGTAAATTTCTTTAGAATAACAAAAATGTTAGAGCATTTATATCCGCTAAAGCCACAGATAAATCCAAAATATGAAAGCTAAACACTTGTTTTATCTCCTTAGATAAGAAGTAGTTTCAGACATATCATTTTGTCAAATTAATTTTGGATTCAGAATTAGACAATTACCTTATTTAACTCAAGATCATGGAACTTTATACAACTATTGAAATCGAACAACTCCAGCAAAATGAAGACCTTCCTTACTTGATTGAAACTATGGAGTGGGTGAAAACTTTTTTAGGAAGACCTCATCCTAACTTAGGAAGACCTGGCGCAGTTTGCCCTTTTGTACCTTACTCTCTCAAGTCAAACAGTATTCGTTTGGCAGTTATTCATACAAAAGATTTGTATCCAGAACAATTAGAAGAAATTGTTGGACGCTACCGAGATATCTTTCTTGAGATGGAAGTTAAAGAGCAGGAATTAGCAATAAATAGAGCTTTTTTACTTATCTTTCCTGACATCCATATAGAAGAGGCTTCTAAACTAGTAGATAGTGTCCAACAAAAACTTAAACCTTTGTTTGTTGAGTCAGGACTGATGATAGGAGAATTTCATAAACGTAATGAAAGCCCTGGTCTGCACAACCCAAACTTTCGTCCACTTCGTAGCCCTATCCCCTTATTGGCTATCCGGTTTATGGTTGAAGCTGACCTCCCCTTTCTTGAGAGTCCGGCTGATCCATACTTACGTATTCGATATCTGGAAGCTTATTTAAAGTGTTTTGGTCATAAATTTACAGATGAAACAAAGTTTAAAAATGCTCATCAAGCATTAGCTTTAGCGAAAGAACAAACAGCCATTCTCAGGTAAATATACCACTCTGTAGGGGCACAGCAATGCTCATGCGTGTCAAATAAAATCGGCGGGATTCCCGTCGATTTTATTTGATGCAGAATACATCAGGGATAACGCTACGTTTCCGAATACGGTTGTAGACAGAATTGTGTCTCAAGAACAGGAATCTGACTATAACTATCCCAGCCGACTGTTGTAGGTGCCGATCTGATCGGGTTATTGTAATGAGGGTTTCTAATTCAGTAGTACGTCCATAGAACTGGGAAACGTCGATTGCTTCCCCCCAGTTTGTGTAGTTTGTCAAGGGTTGAATCTTTTTGCCACAGGAGGCGTTTGTATCTTTTTGTCGCTGTGCGGTTCGCTTCAGGACTCCGTGCAAATTATTTTTGGTAACTTTTTCCCCCAAGGCAATCAAGAGCGATCGCCATAATTCCGAGCCAATGTCTTTGATGTAACCAGAATCGTAACCGGACTCTACAGCCATCTGTGAGTACGTCTGTCCTGCCCAAGATTGACAAAAGACAATCTCTTGAACTTTTGTTAAGCATCCCCGTTTTAATAACCCAAGTTGCGGGTTATCTACCTCTGGATGCTTCGTACTCAACAAGTGTGCGATCGCTTACGACAAAGTGTGCGGTGGCACGTAGCGCCACCGCCACTTAATCTAAATAAAAATATCAGTACTGAATTAAATTAACGCATCACATTTAACGCATTATCAAAATGCTTTTTTCAGTGTAAATGCTAAAATAAATGCTTCAAGCTTCAGTAAAAACTCTTGATAAGTTACAGCATGGATTGTTTTTGGAAAAACACAAGTAGTGAAATATACGAATCAGGTCTAGCTAGCAGTCCTTGGCAGCACTTTGACCAAACTAGTGCTCGTGTTGGTGGGGTGAACTACATGACCAATGTAGTGTGCAATCCTTTATATACAGTCTACTTCACGACTCCTAACAAAGACAGACTGAGCATACTTAAAGGATTGCAAAACGGACAAGAACTTGAGTTTATTCTCAATGCGCTCACCTTCTCACTGCTCGATACCTTCCAACTACCAACTAAATGGAAGAATTCTCTAAAACTCTTGCCTCAAGAAACTGTGTTGAATTCTACACAGTTCAATACCCTACTTGATAATTGTCTGGCTAAGGTGGGTTCTCAACAACGCACTCGTATAATGGATGCGGCAGCGATCGCTGTTTATCATCAGCAAACCAATTGGCCAGTGGTGCAAACTCTTGTTTGTGATGATGCTCCCCAGTTCAAGTTACTAACTGATGAAACCGCTTTGTGCTAAGTGCATGAAGGACGACACTACAAGAAGTTAAGTCCAGTAGTTGCAATTCATCAAGAAGCTCTTGATAAATTTCTGGATGATTTCTGGGATTACTACCGAGACTTACTAATTTACAGAGATTTTCCCAGTGAGCAAGCCGCAGAAAAACTACGGTCTGAGTTTTGTCAGCTTTTTTACACCAACAGTGGTTATCAACAGTTGGATGAACGGAAACGGTTAACTGCTGCAAAAATAAAAGAGTTGCTAAGAGTTTTAGAGCATTCTGAATTGCCGTTGCATAATAATCCAGCTGAGTTAGCTGCTAGGACAATGGTACAGCGACGAAATATTAGTTATGCAACTCAGACCACTGAGGGTACTAAGGCTTGGGACACTTTTATTTTAAAAGCCGTCTCTTTACCTGAATACATTGCTTCAAAGTCTTTTCTCGCAAGCCTTAAATTTTTACTATTTCAAAGAGTACTGTCTTTTTATAAGAGCCGCACCCAAATCTTTTTGGTGTAAGGTTTCTTGCTTGGTTGTGTTGCCTTTTGGTCGGGTGGAAAGCCCCATCTCTTTGAGCAAACGGTTAATATGACAACTGCTAACCTGAATTCCCAATTCTTTTGCCAAATGCTTGCTTAACCATTGTGCTGTCCAGTGTTCAAATGAATAGCCAACAAGACGCGGACTATGGCTTACCAATTCTTTCAAGCGAGCGAGGTATTGCTCATTTACAGTTTTAGGCCGTCCCATCAAGCGATCGCTCCATTTGTGAGCCTGTCCTGTTTGGGCGATCGTAATCCAGTAGCGTGCTGTCTCTTGAGAACATCCCAAAGCTTCACAGATTTGAGCCTGAGATTCACCTGCATCGAACAGCAGCATAATTTCAATGCGACGGCGGTATTCTGGACGTAAATCAGTTTCTAAGCTTTTCAGTAGGTATCTGCGCTGAAAGGGTGTTAAGCAAAAACCTGGATTTTCCATAACGATTCCTCTTGGTAGAACTTGCACTCTTTGGAAGTTCGTTTAGCTTCTTTGCGAACCTCTGCTTACTTCTCAGAATCAAAAGTCTATGAATTCCGCAACTTTTTACAAAAGTTCATAATTATCGGATGAATGGTCAGAAGTTAGGCTTTTCAGGCGTTGATGTTGTGACTGGTCAAAAGCAGTAATAAAAAAGTAATGATGAAATAAAAGATATAGCTTCAGTATCAAGGTGGGTGAATTGGAGTATTTCAGAGCGTCAAAACACTTTAATTTACAAGAAAAAAATACCTTTAATTGGAAATTTAAAAAACTTAAATAATGAAAACATAAGTACTTTATTTATGGTTAAAAAATCACTTTGAACCTATTGTTTTTACCAAGTTAATATCAGAAGATTTCAATGGAGTTAGACAAGACATCACTAATTCCACATCAACATCATTCTGGAAAAAGAAAACGACAATGTTAAACACCAAAGAATACTTCAAACAAATTGATGCAACTCTTGCCTTTAAAGAACTTGATAATGAGACTGCTGCTTCAGACTCTCTGATTGAAGACATTTCAGATGATAAGTCTGCTTCTGTAGCAGGAGGAGCCGTAAAAGATTTCAGTGGCACGCTTAATGGAGGATTTGGGATATTACCAACGCTGTATAAAACTACCAGCAAATTCAACGACATTTCAATTCGACTGACTAAGAACCCTTATGACTTGTACGTTTATGCCCCGCGCCCTAGCGGTGGTCAGGTGAACACTTATGACAGGTTTATTCCTGCAAACTACCGTGGTGTCATCACTGTGGCGGCGAACGTGAAAGATGGAACCTCTTTCCGGCTAGGCTTTTATTCTCCATCGTTTGCTACGTTTAAAATAGCAGGGCGAACAACCTTTTAGCAAGATGGTGTCAGGTTTTCGCTGTTAATCTTGCCCGACTTTTGCACCAACGAATTTAATTAGGTTGACCTACTTAGTCATTTTTGAGTTGAGTCAACACCTCTAACATTTTGAAAACTAGCTCTGGTCGGGGTGAAAGCCCCGACTCACTTTCTCCTATGTGTAAGTTCTAAGTTATGAAATACCAAACTGTACTTCAACACAGCGAAGAAGACTGTGGTGCTGCCTGCCTTGCCACTATTGCCAAACACTACGGACGCACCTTTGCCATTAGTCGAATGCGGGAAGTAGTTGGTACTGGATCGCGGGGAACCAGCCTGCTGGGTTTGAGGCGGGGTGCAGAAACTCTAGGATTTAATACGCGTCAAGTTAAAGCCTCGGTGCAACTGCTTGACCAATTGCATAAAGCCCCTCTACCCGCCATCATTCACTGGAAAGGCTACCACTGGGTAGTTTTATATGGACAAAAAGGGAAAAAATACGTAATTGCTGATCCTGGTGTAGGTATCCGCTACCTTACCCGCGAGGAGTTGCTCGAAGGGTGGGGTAATGGCATTATGCTGCTGCTAACGCCAGACGACAGCCGCTTTTATCAGCAATCAGATGATAAAGTTGGTGGCTTTGGGCGTTATCTGATGCGGGTTTTACCCTATCGCGCTATTCTCATGCAAGCGATCGCAATTAACATCGTCATCGGTCTGCTCTCCCTTGTCTCTCCTTTAATGATGCAATTGCTCACCGATGACGTGCTAGTGCGGGGAGATACCCAACTGCTAACTGTCGTGGCAATTGGGGCGATCGCTATGAGTCTATTTAGCAGTGCGATCGGTTTGGTACAGTCTCACTTAATTGGTCACTTTGGTCAACGACTGCAATTAGGACTGATTCTAGAATACGGGCGACAACTGTTGCGTTTGCCCCTCTCGTACTTTGAAGGACGACGCAGTGGGGAAGTAGTCAGCCGCATTGCCGATGTGAATCACATCAATGAGCTAGTTTCCCAAATTGTCCTTGGTTTACCCAGCCAATTTTTTATCGCCTTGGTTTCCTTGGGCTTCATGCTCTTTTACAGTTGGGGACTGACTTTGGCTTCCCTTGCTGCCTTTATTATTGTCACAGGAGTCAACCTGCTTTTTCTCCCAGCCTTACGCCAGAAAACCCGTAATGCGATCGTCTTGGGTACAGAAAACCAAGGCTTTCTCGTTGAAACTTTTCGCGGTGTCCAGGTGCTAAAAACTACTCAAGCCACTCCCCAAGCTTGGCAAGAGTATCAGGCAAATTATGGTCGGCTTGCTAACTTGGGCTGGAGTATGATGAAACTGGGGCTTTACAGTGGCACAATCACTAATATTATTTCTACTTTTACTAATATTGCCTTACTGTGGTTAGGGTCATACTTGGTAATTAATCGCACCTTAAGTATTGGTCAGTTGCTAGCATTTACTGGTATGAGTGGCAACTTTCTCGGCTTTTTGGGTTCAGTCATCGGCTTAGTTGATGAATTTATCACTGCCCAGATTGTCATCCAACGCCTGACGGAGGTGATTGATGCTACCCCAGAAGACGATAAAGACGAGAAAAAGCCTTGGGCAGAACTTAAGGGCAATATAGATATTACTTGCACCAACCTTAATTTCCACCACGCAGGTAGAGTTGACTTACTGCAAGATTTCTCGCTGATTATCCCTGGCGGTCAAGTCATTGGGCTGATTGGTAAATCCGGATGTGGTAAAAGCACTCTCGCCAAACTGCTTGCAGGTTTGTATTTCCTGCAATCTGGCAATATCCGCTATGGCATCTATAATCAGCAAGACCTCTCGATGGAATGTCTGCGGCAACAGGTGGTGCTAGTACCTCAAGAACCTCACTTTTGGAGTCGCTCAATTATTGAAAACTTCCGCTTCAGCTATCCTCAAATCGCGTTTGAACAAATTGTGCAAGCTTGCGAGATTGCTGGTGCAGATGAGTTTATTAGTAAACTGCCCGATAAATATCAAACTGTTTTAGGCGAATTTGGCGCGAATCTTTCTGGTGGACAACGACAGAGATTAGCGATCGCTAGAGCTATAGTTACTGACCCGCCGATATTAATTTTAGATGAATCCACTGGCGCTCTCGACCCAGTAAGTGAAGCCAAACTACTAGATAGGCTGCTGTCTCATCGGCTGGGCAAAACCACAATTATGATTAGCCATCGCCCCAAAGTTATTGGGCGGGCTGATTGGATTGTACTGCTGGATGAAGGACGTTTGAAAATCCAAGGCACTCCAGAGGCTTTGCGCCATCAACCTGGTGAACACTTAGACTTTTTAGACGGTGTTGATCCATTTACAAATGGTTTAGTGCCATTCTCTTCTAACTCTAACGGTAAATTCACCGCAATCAATAAATAAAACAGCATGATTAGCCATTCCAACTCAGACTACTTGCCCCAAATTCAAGACAACGAGTTTCTCCCGCCACTTGGTCGTTGGACTACTTGGGGCGGACTAGTTCTTGTCTGTGCTGTGGGGTTAGGCGTTCCACTTGCCTCTGTTACCAAATATAAAGTGACAGTTAAAGGACAAGCTGTTGTCCGCCCTGCTGGTGAATTGCGGCTCGTTCAAGCTGCTACCGAAGGTCAGGTGACGCAGGTTTTTGTTGCAGAGAATCAAGTTGTTAAAAAAGGGGATGTGATTGCTACTATTGACAACTCGAAGCTGCAAACCAAAAAGAGCCAACTGCAAAGTAACATTGGGCAAAGTCGTTTACAACTGTTTCAAATTAATGCCCAGATTAATGCTATTAATAGCCAGGTTTTAGCTGAAACTGAACGCGTCAACCGGGTTATTGCTGGTGCTGAAGCTGAATTAAGCGATCGCAGCCGGAACTATCAAGATAAAGTTATTACTACTGCTACAGATGTTGAAGAAGCAGATGCCAATGTCAAAGCTGCGGATGCTGGTCTGAAAGCTGCCCAGTCAAAGCGAAATCGCTATGAGACTGTAGCCAAAGCTGGAGCTTTATCTCAAGATCAATTTGAGGAAGCACAATTAGCTGTTCGCCAGCAAGAACAAGCTCTCCAGGCAGCTAAAGCCAAATTGCAAAATGTCCAAACTGCCCTCAATCCCAGTAATGCACAAGTAGCGATCGCTTATAATCGCATTGCCCAAGAAAAAGCTACAGGTCAAGCCAGCATTGCGACTTTAGATAAAGAAGGCCTTGCCCTAATCCAGCAACGAATTGAAATCCAAAAACAGCTAGAGAGTGACACCCGCGAACTCCAACAGGTAAATATTGACCTCAGCCAGACTATAATTACTGCCACAGCAGACGGAATTATTTCTAAATTAAACCTGCGAAACTCTGGTCAAACAGTGCCTGCTGGACAGGAGATTGCCCAAATTGTCCCCAGTGATGCTTCCTTGGAGATTAAGGCAGCAGTAGCACTTCAGGATAAAAATAAGTTGAAACAAGGTCAAAAGGTACAAATGCGGGTTTCTGCCTGTCCTTATCCAGATTATGGTACTCTCAAAGGCAAGGTTAAGACGATTTCCCCGGATGCAATCGCACCTCAAGGGAATGCTGCTAATGCCACCGACACTACATCTGCCAACCAAAAGATGGCAGCCGTTGGTGCTTTCTATGGGGTAATAATCGAGCCAGAAAGCCTTTCTCTGGGTAGGGATAAACACCTGTGTGCTATTCAATTGGGAATGGAAGGTACGGTTGATATTATTTCTAGAGAAGAGACTGTGTTGCAATTCTTTCTGAGGAAGGCAAGATTGATTGCAGACTTGTAGAGCGATCGCAGTGTAACTATTCGTAACTATTTCTCGCAATCCTACCGTGGGTTTTTTATCTATCCTTATAAGAGGGTGTAGTTTACTTGCTAGTTATTTAAGGGTTGCAATGTCTAGAATGAAGCGATATAGCCAGCATTGGCGCTGGAAATTCGCGCTGGGAAGTTGGTTGGTGATGGGTAGTGCGATCGGCGAAGCTGTATTGCAGACATTCGCTTTCTCTGTTAATTGCGCTTTTGCCCAAATTACCCCCGATAGCACTCTACCCAATAATTCGAGGGTTACAACACAAGACAACATCAGTACCATTGAAGGGGGAACCCAAGCTGGAAGGAACTTGTTCCACAGTTTTCAGGAGTTTTCTGTCCCCACTGGCGGCACTGCTTTCTTTAATAATGCTGCGGATATTCAAAATATCATCAGTCGGGTAACGGGTGGGTCAGTTTCTGATATTGATGGGATAATTCGCGCTAATGGTACAGCTAACCTGTTTCTAATTAATCCTAATGGAATTATTTTTGGTCAAAATGCTCAATTGAATATTGGCGGTTCGTTTGTAGCGACTACAGCCAATGGGATTGGATTTGGCAATTTAAATTTTTTCAGTGCTACTAATCCAGAAGCGCCTTCACCTTTGCTGAGTGTAGATCCTTCCGCTTTGTTATTTAATCAAATTACAGCAGCGCCGATTCAAAATAACTCACAAGCACGAGGGGCAGAATTAGACCCGTCAAAAAATTTTACTCCTAAAGGTCTACGTGTTCCAGATGGTAAAAGTTTGCTGCTTGTAGGTGACAACATTAGCATAAATGGTGGCGGACTGTTTGCTTTTGGTGGCCGAGTTGAGTTGGGAGGATTAGCAGAACCTGGAACTGTGGGAATTGATGTCAATGGCAACAATTTGAGTTTGAATTTTCCTGATAGTGGATTACGAGCAAATGTGTCTCTTAATGGTGCTAATGTAAATGTACGCGCAGCCAGTGGCGGGAGTATTGTCATCAACGCCAGAAACTTAAAGATTTTGCGAGGAAGTCAACTGCGGGCAGGAATAGCACGAGGGCTAGGGGGATCTGACGTAAAAGCCGGAGATATTGTATTTAATGCCACAGAGACATTCACTATTGCCGATGCTGACAGTTTTGTTTCTAATGCGGTGCTAATAGACGCAAAAGGCAAGGGAGGTGATGTCCAAATATCGGCGGGGTCACTGTCTGTTAGCGGTGGCGCTCAACTGTATGCTGGCACTTACGGGCAAGGAAATGCAGGTAGTGTGACTATTAATGTTCGTGATACAGCTTCCTTTGATGGAGAAAGCGAAAAATCTCGTAGCTTGCATAGTGGTGCATTTAGCAAAGTGGAATCGTCTGGCATCGGTCAGGGGGGTAATGTCAATCTCCAAGCAAAGTCACTCAGATTAACCAATGGTGCTGTACTAGAAGCCAGTACTCTAGGAGAGGGAAATGCGGGTGCTGTAAATATTCACGCCCGTGATATTGTCTTTGATGGGCAAAGTACCCAATTAGAAAGTAGTGGTGTATACAGCCGAGTTGAACCCGCATATCAACCTGAGTACCACCAAGGTGTAGGTCAGGGAGGTAATATCAATATCACAGCAGATTCGCTTTCTGTCACCAATGGTGCTGTCATAACTACCAGTACTCTTGG
>NZ_CAXTNP010000053.1:28180-33454 GCF_964245575.1 uncultured Nostoc sp.
GGGGGATGCAGGAAACGTGTTCATCAGTGCCCGCGATATCGTCTTTGATGGGGTGGATAGGAACGGATTTTCTAGTGGAGTCTTCAGCACAGCAGAGAAGAAAGCCATAGGTAATGGTGGTTATATAGACATCTCTACCAGATCGCTTTCTGTCAGCAATGGTGCTGAAGTTGCTACCATTAGTCAAGGGAATAATAACGCGGCAGGCAGTATAAAAGTTGCAGCACACTCTATCCGGTTGGACAACGGAGCTGCGATCGCAGCAGAAACTGCCTCTGGTAAAGGTGGCAATATTACCTTAGAAAATCATCGGGAAAATCTAGATTTATTATTAATTCGCCGTGGCAGTAGAATTTCTACAACCGCAGGCATTGAAAACCAGGGTGGAGACGGTGGAAACATCATTATCAATGCTCCTCATGGCTTCATTATTGCCGTACCCAATGAAAATAGTGATATTACTGCTAATGCTTTCACAGGCAGGGGAGGGAACGTTCAAATCAGCGCTTTTGGTGTTTACGGCACTCAATTTCGAGACAAAGAAAACCCACAAACAAGCGATATCACTGCTAGTTCCCAGTTTGGAATTAACGGCACTGTAGAACTCAACACACCCAACATTGACCCTAACAGTGGCTTAGTCAACTTACCCACCGTACCAGTTGATACCCATGTAGTCCAAGGTTGTACTGCGGGTAGCTCTCAAGCACAAAGCAAATTTATCATCACCGGACGCGGTGGCTTACCACCTAATCCAGGTGAAGCCCTCAGCGCTGATGCAGTGCAGGTAGATTTGGTGGCTCTCAACCCAGAAGTAGGTAAACCCTCTACTCCAGCAGTTTCCACAAATCCCATTAACCCAACACCAGCTCGCATAGTAGAAGCTACTGGTTGGGTAATTGCTGCTAATGGCGATGTAATTCTCACTAGCTCTGCACCCACTGTCACGCCTCATTCTTCGTGGCAGAGGACAGCCGATTGCCGTGTGTTAAATCAACGCCAGGGAGGTTGAGCAACTTACACTGTCTATTTTTAGTAAAAACGCGGTGCGAGTGGGGGCAAAAACATGGCAAGAAAAAAATCTAGATTACGGAAAATCAAACGCTTTTTAAGTGTACTGCTACTTTTGTCTATCTTCTTAGGCGCTCTTTTATTGCCCCCCACTTTCGCACATGTAACTGCGGAAAACTCCATTGTTCAAAGGTTGCCCAATGCCCAGAGCTTGCTGGAACAGGGCAGTAAATTTTATGAAACCGAACGGTTTGCTGAAGCTGCTACTTCTTGGCAACAGGCTATCTCTGCATTACAAGGCAATGGGGATGAACAAAGGCTTGCGATCGCACTGGGTAATCTCTCATTAGCTTATCAGCAATTGGGACAGTGGTCAGAGGCAGAAACTGCGATCGCTCAAAGTCTCAACTTATTACAAACTGCTCAAAATATAAATACCAAAGAGCGATCCCAAATTCTAGCCCAAGTTCTAGATATCAAAGGTCGCTTGCAATTGGCTCAAAACAAAGCTGAAGATGCCCTGGATACTTGGCGAGTATCACTTGACATTTATACCAAAATAGGCAATCAGAGGGCGGCTATTCAAAATCGGATTAACCAAGCACAGGCTTTGCAAGCTTTAGGGTTTTATCGGCAAGCCGAGAAGACGTTAAGAGAAAGTACCCAGATTCTCCAAAATCAACCCAACTCACCTGTTAAAGTTGCAGCCCTGCATAGTCTCGGTAATGTCGTGCAAGTTACAGGTGATTTAGAAACATCTCGGCAGATATTGCAGCAAAGTTTAGAAGTAGCTTCATCGTTGCCAGATCAAGAAGCGATCGCTGATATTCTCCTCAGTCTGGGTAATACAGCCCGTGTTCAGCAGGACATGCAAACAGCCATAAAATTTTATCAACAAACTATCAAAACTACAATCTCACCCACTACACGTATCCAAGCTCAAGCCAATCAACTAAGACTATTGCTGAAAACCGATCAATTGTCAGCTTTCCAAACATTGTCCTCCCAAATTAAAACTCAGCTTAACGACTTACCCATTAGTCGGACAGCAATTTCTGCCCGCATTAACTTTGCCCAAAGTCTAATGCAATTCCGAAAAAAAACCGCCGCAGACACGGACTCATGGTTGGACATTGCTCAACTACTCCCAACTGCTATTGAGCAAGCAAAAAGTTTGCAAGATAAACGCACAGAATCTTATGCTATTGGTGTTTTAGGGCAAGTTTACGAACAAACTCAACAGTGGTCTGATGCCCAAAAGCTTACCCAACAAGCCTTGCTCATCGCTCAAGATATCGATGCTAAAGACATTGGCTATCAATGGCAATGGCAACTGGGACGTTTGCTTAAAGCTAAGGGAGATATAAAAGGAGCAGTAGCAGCTTACACAGAAGCAGTTAATAACCTCCAAGCCCTCCGCAGTGATTTAGTTGCTGTCAATTCTGCGGTGAAATTTTCCTTTCGAGAGGAAGTTGAACCAGTTTATCGACAGTTGGTTGATTTACTTTTGCAATCTCAGGGTAACTCGCAAGTGAGCTTTGAAAATCTCGCAAAAGCCAGCAATACAATCGAATCACTCCAAATAGCAGAACTAGAAAACTTCTTTCGCAACAACTGTTTGAATGCTCAAATTCGTAATCCAAAAAAAGATCCAACAGCAGCAATTATTTATCCATTTATTTTGCCAGACCGATTAGAGGTGATCGTTGAGTTGCCTCAACAGCGTTGGTTGCACTACACTACCCCTGTAGTTGAAAAAGAATTGAAAACTACTTTAGAGCAACTACAAAAAAATCTACCCAAACCACATACGCGGCTACAGGTTCAATCTTTATCCCAGAAAGTTTACAAATGGCTGATTCAACCTGCTGAAGCTGCTTTAGCTGAAAGTAAGACTCCTACTTTGGTGTTTGTGCTGGATGGTTGGTTGCGGAATATTCCGATGGCAGCTCTCTACGATGGCAAACAGTATCTAGTTGAGAAGTATAACATTGCACTCACCCCCAGTCTGCAACTGATTGAACCCAAAACATCACAGAAGGAATTCAAGGCAATAGCCGCAGGATTGAGTGAAGCAAGTTCGGGATTTTCTGCACTACCTAACGTCAAACTTGAATTAGAACAAATCCGCTCTCAAGTTCCTAGCAGCATCCTTCTGAATCAAGAATTTACCAGCAAAACTTTGCAAAATCGGATTAATTCTCTATCTTTCCCTATCGTTCATCTTGCAACTCATGGTCAGTTTAGCTCTAAGGCTGAGGAGACATTTATTGTCGCTTGGAATGAGCGTATTTATGTCAAAAAGTTAAATGAGTTAGTGCGAACACTAGAGCAAAATAGACCCGAAACGATTGAATTACTCATTCTTAGTGCCTGTCAAACAGCAACCGGAGACGAACAAGCCGCACTAGGAATTGCTGGTGTCGCTTTTCAGGCAGGAGCACGCAGCACCATCGCTTCTTTGTGGAACTTGGATGATGAGTCTACTGCTGTGTTGATGAGTCAATTTTACCAAGAGTTAGGCAACAAAAACCTGACTAAAGCTGAAGTACTCCGTCGCGCCCAGCTAGCTCTTTTGCAAAATCCCAAATACAAACGTCCCAGGTTTTGGGCCCCCTATGTTCTGCTAGGCAATTGGCTTTGAGCCACTCTCACCACTTCAAGCGGTGGAATTCAGGCTAGAGTTGGAGTTAACTTATTGTTTATTTACTTACGCAGATGCGATCGCATCGACTGACAACGCCATTGTATCGACTGACAATGCGATTGTATCGGCTGACAATGCCATTGTATCGACTGACAATGCGATTGTATTGACTTGCAATGCGATTGTATTGGGTGACAATGCGATTGCATCGGCTGACAATGCCATTGCATCGACTAACAATACGATTGTATCGGCTGACAATGCCATTGCATCGACTGATGAATTATACTGTATAAATTTATGCAAATAAATTAGTCATTTTTGCGTAAAAATAACGCGATCGCAACTGAGAATTATCCAGAGGTGACTACAAGCACCGTAAACCCACATTAGTGGTGTGACATAACCAAAAATTTAGCAACTGCTGTTTGCTTAAAGGGGTGCAATGTCCAAGATAAGTATTCGTTGGGGCTGGTTTATAGGAATTGCAATATGTGGTTCAAGCATTTGCAGTACAAATTGCGCTTTTGCCCAAATTATCCCAGATGGGACTTTGCCTAATAACTCTAGTGTCAAATTAGAAGGAAACAACAGCATCATTGAAGGAGGAACCCAAGCAGGTGGGAACTTGTTCCACAGCTTTCGGGAATTTTCTGTCCCGACTAACGGTGCTGCTTTGTTTAATAATACAGTGGATATTCAGAATATTATCAGTCGGGTAACGGGTGGATTAGTCTCTAAGATTGATGGGTTAATTGGCACTAAGGGCACAGCTAATTTGTTTCTAATTAATCCCAATGGAATTGTATTTGGTCAGAATGCTTCGTTAAATATTGGTGGTTCTTTTGTGGCGACTAGTGCGAATGCACTGCAATTTGGAAATATCGGATTTTTTAGCGCTAGTGAGAAAAATATCCCTTCACCGTTGTTAACTATTAATCCTTCAGCATTGCTGTTTAATCAGATTAATCAAAACGCAGTGATTCAAAATAACTCAGTTGCATTTGCAGGAATTGATCCAGCAGGCTTTGATGCATTTGGTTTACGAGTACCAGATGGTAAGAGTTTACTGCTGGTGGGTGGTAATGTCAGCATGGATGGGGGACGATTAAATGCTAATGGTGGACGAGTTGAGTTAGGAGGGTTGGGCGAACCTGGTACTGTAGCGCTGGGTGTAGATGGCGATAATCTCAGCTTGATATTTCCTGATAATGTTGCGCGAACAGATATATCCCTGACTAATAGTTCATATTTACTTGTAACTGGGGCTAGTGGCGGTAATATTGCAGTCAATGCTAAAAATCTAGAGATTTTAGGAGGAACTATTCTAAGTGCTGGTATTGGGCAAAGTTTGGGGACACCTGAAACCGTTGCAGGAGATATTACCCTGAATGCTACCGGGTCAATCAACGTTGCTGGTGGGAGCATAGTTCGTAATCTTGTGCGCTTGGGGTCACTTGGCAATGGGGGTAACATTACTATCGATTCTGGTTCTTTCTCGTTACGCGATCGCGCTCAACTTTCTGCTGGAACTTCGGGACTTGGGAATGCGGGGAATGTGACAGTGCGTGCCAAAAATGCTGTTGACCTTGCAGATAATGCTGGCATCCTCAGCA
>NZ_CAXTNP010000054.1:0-5345 GCF_964245575.1 uncultured Nostoc sp.
CAATACTGAGCGGTGATTTAGGCAGTATTATTGCTTAGAGAAGTTTTTTTATAGTCTCAAAAGGGACAAATTACCAGCTTCCGCAAGGTAGGGGAACACTATAGACGGGCTGACGAAGTATACTGTCTACGGTTATAGAAAGCGACAACTGTTGAAAGTGAACTCCAGCGCCTGGGCTTTAGAGTTGAAACAATGCGTAGTTATGGCCAATACCTTCTGTCAAAAGGTCATGTAGCATTCATTGCACGCAAACCATCTGAATAAATACCTGAATAAAATCCAATATCTAATTTTTTTTGCTATGGTGATTCCAAAGGAATTATTAAGTACTTACGAGGTATTAATTAAGTGACTAGTCGATAATTTTGTATATTAAAATATAAATCAATAGAGATATTTTCTCTATAAAGTGGATCTGTTTTGTTACTTATTCGGTTGGGCAATACGCGCTTCAATATCTTCCAATGTTTGTAACAATAGACGACTTGCCTGCAATTGCCAACCCCATTTCTGAATTCTAAAAGCTAATACAGTTCCAACTATAGCTGCTAACAAACCTATGGGTTGATTTAAAGAAATTCCGAATAATAAACCCAATCCAGCAATTCCCCAAAATGGTAAGGCTGCTGCTTGTCTTTGTTCTTCCACAATTTGAGTAATCATATTAGAAGATTGCTTAGTAGCGAGTAATGCCTCTTTGACTTGTCTCTGTTCGGCTGCGGATACTGACAAACCTATTTTGCGCCGTAGTTTTTCCATTTTGCGGGCATCAGTGCTGTACTCAGTTAACTCATCTTCTGCCATTTTTAGAAGTCGTTCTAGTTGTGCCATTATATATTGCATCCAATATTACAATACAGCCATTATCCCGAATAATTGTTATTTATGGAATATAGCTTGGCATTCAATTGCACAATCCAAAATCACGCCATTGGCTGCAATATCTAAAATTGAATATGGGAAAAATATACTAGTACAGAACAAAGTAAATAGAGCAACCATTAAAAATCCCTGCATAGCTTATTCCATAATACTTTTGACCTTTAACTTCTGACTTCCACCTTGCGGTACTAGCGGTTACGCACTTACAAATTGAGTATAAACTTAAAAGGTAATTATGACTACAGTATCTAAAAGCACATTATCTCAATCTTCCCAAGAGCGATCGCTCATTTTGTGGTTTGATGAAGTTGGTATTGCTGATATTCCCGTAGTTGGTGGTAAAAATGCCTCACTGGGCGAAATGATTCAACAGCTAACGCCCAAAGGTATTAACGTTCCCACAGGATTCGCCACCACTGCTTACGCTTATCGTTATTTTATTGAATCGGCGGGATTAGAAGCAAAGCTACGCCAACTCTTTGCTGACTTGGATGTTGAGGATGTCAAAAATTTACGAGAACGGGGGAAAAAAGCGCGATCGCTATTAATCCACACCCCATTTCCTGTAGAATTGCGAGAGGCGATCGCTACA
The DNA here is from genome assembly GCF_964245575.1 of uncultured Nostoc sp. GTDB lineage: Bacteria > Cyanobacteriota > Cyanobacteriia > Cyanobacteriales > Nostocaceae > Nostoc. The sequence continues at coordinate 1,475 of NZ_CAXTNP010000054.1, forward strand.
GCATACCAGAGTCTTTGTGAACGATACAACGCAGAAACAGATGTTGCAGTCCGTTCCAGCGCCACCGCCGAAGACTTACCCGATGCTAGTTTTGCTGGACAGCAGGAAACTTACCTCAACGTCGTCGGTGCGGAAGGAGTTTTAGCAGCTTGTCACAAGTGCTTTGCTTCCATATTTACTGATCGCGCTATTTCATATCGCCACACCAAAGGATTTGATCACTTTAGCATTGCTCTGGCTGTGGGTGTGCAAAAAATGGTGCGCTCTGACTTAGCAACCTCTGGGGTGATGTTCTCCATTGATACAGAAACCGGATTTAAGGATGCTGCACTGATTACAGCCGCCTATGGTTTAGGCGAAAATGTTGTCCAGGGGTCTGTAAATCCCGATGAATATTATGTTTTTAAACCAACTTTAAAAGCTGGCTTCCGCCCAATTATCGATAAAAAATTGGGCAGTAAAGAACTGAAAATGATTTATGATGACGGCTCCAAATTTACGAAAAATGTGTCTGTTTCGCCCAGCGAAAGAAGTAAATTTGCCCTGAGTGATGAAGAGATTTTACAACTAGGATCTTGGGCGTGTTTAATTGAAGACCATTATTCTCAAGTCCACGGTATTTCCACTCCAATGGATATCGAGTGGGCAAAAGATGGAATTACTAATCAAATTTTTATTGTGCAAGCACGTCCCGAAACCGTGCAGTCGCAGAAGACGGGAAATGTCTTGCGGAGTTATCGGTTGGTATTGGGGACTGGGGAAAAATCTTCCCAATCCCCAATTCCCAGTACAGACGCGATTAATCGCGTCTCTCCCCAATCCCCAATCCCTCTTGTTACGGGATGTGCGATTGGAGAAGCTATTGGTCAAGGGAAAACACGGCTAATTTTAGATGTTCAGAAACTCGACCAGTTCCAAGCCGGGGAAGTTTTGGTAACAGAGAGAACTGACCCCGATTGGGAACCAATTATGAAACGCGCTAGTGCAATTGTCACCAATTCTGGTGGTAGGACATGCCATGCAGCAATCATTGCACGAGAATTGGGTGTACCTGCGATCGTGGGATGCGGCAATGCTACAGAAATCTTAAAACCTGGTCAAGAGGTAACAATTTCTTGCGCTGAAGGAGAAGAGGGAAAAGTTTATGCAGGCTTATTACCTTTTGAAGTGGAAGAAGTTCTTTTAGAGAACTTACCCCGGACTCGCACTCAAATTTTAATGAATGTCGGTAATCCCCAAGAAGCATTGAGTTTATCAGCAATTCCTAACGATGGGGTAGGTTTAGCAAGGACAGAATTTATCATCGCTAACCAAATTCAAATTCATCCAATGGCATTGATCCACTATGATTTATTAAAAGATGAATTTGCCAAAGCTAAAATTGCTGAAATTACTGCACTTTACGACGATAAACCCCAATATTTTGTAGATAAATTAGCCCAAGGAATAGGTAGAATTGCGGCGGCATTTTATCCCAAAGCAGTGATTGTGCGAATGTCAGATTTCAAGAGCAATGAATATGCCAATTTGTTAGGTGGGCGACAGTTTGAACCCCATGAAGAAAACCCAATGCTGGGTTGGCGGGGGGCGGCGCGTTACTATGATGAAGGCTACAGAGAAGCTTTTGCCCTTGAATGTCATGCCATTAAACGGGTACGGGAAGAAATGGGTTTGACGAATGTGATTCCGATGATTCCTTTTTGTCGCACTCCTGATGAAGGGCGGTTGGTTTTAGCAGAGATGGCAAAAAATGGTTTAAAGCAAGGTGTTAACGACTTGCAGGTTTATGTGATGTGCGAGTTACCCAGTAATGTTATTCTGGCTGAGGAATTTGCTGAGGTATTTGACGGCTTCTCGATTGGTTCTAATGATTTAACTCAACTGACATTGGGGATAGATAGAGATTCAGCGTTGGTAGCGAGATTGTTTGATGAACGCAGTCTAGCTGTGAAACGAATGGTAAAAATGGCCATAGAAGCGGCGAAAAAATGCGATCGCAAAATCGGCATTTGTGGACAAGCACCCAGCGACTATCCAGAATTTGCCCAGTTTTTGGTTGAACAAGGAATTGATTCAATTAGTTTGAATCCAGATTCGGTTTTAAAGACAATGCTGGAAGTGGCAAAAGTCGAAAGTAGTAATTCGTAATTCGTAATTCTCGCCTCCGGCGAGAAGCAAGCTACGTAATTCGTAATTCGTAATTCGAGTAATTTATGCCAGCTAAAGACCGCTACCACGAGAACTTGAAGAATGCGCTGATCAAAGATGCCTGGACGATTACCGACGATCCTTTTCATCTAAAGTGGGGGAAAAAGGATCTTTACGTGGATTTGGCAGCCGAAAAGTTACTCATAGCAGAAAAAGGAACGCAGAAAATTGCTGTTGAAATCAAGACTTTCAGTGGTGAATCGGAAGTGGCAGACCTCGAACAGGCAATTGGTCAGTACTTTACTTACCTTGCTGTAATGTCTCGCAATTATCCAGATAGGGTTTTGTATATTGCTGTTCATGAGGATATTTTTACTGACATTTTTGAAGAAGAACCGCTTGGTAAACTTATATTGGAAGATTACAAAATTCCTCTCATCGTTTTCAATCCAAAGCGGGAGGTTATAGTCCGATGGATACTCTGGAAGAATACAGACAGATAATTTGCAGCATTCTTACTGAACACACAAAAATTCCTTACTCTTACGGTGATATTCAGCATGAAACTATTTTTGATAAAGAACAGGATCGATATTTGGTGATGATTCTTGGTCGAGAACCAGTGCCAGAACTCTCTCCAACTGCAACACGTCGTGTTCACGGCTGCCTGATTCACATTGATATTATTGATGGCAAAATTTGGATTCAACGTGATGGCACTGAAGAGGGGGTAGCAACAGAATTCGTAAAGGCAGGTATCACAAAGGATCAGATTGTGTTAGGGTTCCGGTCTGAAGAACTGCGGAAAGATTCAGAATTTGCGTAGTTTACCGCCGCAGGCATCGCATAACCAACAGTAGTTGAATTTATGGATAACTGCCCATAGCATAGCGATCGCCATATTTTGCTTGTGTCATTGTCTACAAAACTTTTGACTGCTCAACCATAAGTATCTTAGTATTTTGCAAAATGGCGATTTATTTTAGCCAAAAGCAAGATGACAAATCTTTTGGAAACCGAACGCTTGATCATTCGCAGTTGGATACCCGAACGCGATGCCGAACAAGCGTTTGTAATTTATAATGACCCTGAAGTTACGCACTTTCTTGGTAAAGCTTCTCTGGTCACAAGTGTTGAGTCACAGCGTCAGCGTTTGATTGACAACATCGAGCGTTCGCACCGACGCAACAATGGTACTGGATCTTGGGCAATTGTCGAAAAGGAAACTACAACAATTGTAGGAACTATCCTTCTGTTACAATTGCCCGACAACAATGGTTTACCTACTCAAGATTATGAGGTAGGCTGGCACTTGAGGCAAGCTTCTTGGCGTAAAGGGTATGCAACAGAAGCAGGACAAGTTATGCTCAACTACGGATTTAATGTTTTGAACTTGCCAGTAATTTATGCCGTAGTGAAGCCAGAAAATCATGCTTCAATCCGTGTAACGGAACGATTGGGTATGAAACCAGTGGGGCAGACAAACAAGTATTACGGTATTGAACTACTCCTGTTTCAACTAGATGCACTTGAAGAGTAGAGGGAGAACAAGGGAGCAGTTGTTGAGCAGAGAGTAGGGGGGCAAAGAAGTGGAGTTCAAAGACTCGTCGGCGAGTATCAAAGACTCATTCACGAGTATCAAAGACTCGTCGGCGAGTATCAAAGACTCATTCACGAGTATCAAAGACTCGTCGGCGAGTATCAAAGACTCATTCACGAGTAT
>NZ_CAXTNP010000054.1:5445-11427 GCF_964245575.1 uncultured Nostoc sp.
CATTCACGAGTATCAAAGACTCGTCGGCGAGTATCAAAGACTCATTCACGAGTATTAAAGACTCGTCGGCGAGTATCAAAGACTCATTCACGAGTATTAAAGACTCGTCGGCGAGTATTAAAGACTCATCCCCTATTCCCCATGCCCAATGCCCAATGCCCAATGACAAATGCCCAATGACAAATGCCCAATCACAAATGCCCAATGACAAATGACAAATGACAAATGACAAATGACTAAAAAATGGTTCCGAATTGGGATGGTGAGTGTATTTCTTCTCTCACTTGCCTTACGGTTTTGGGGACTGGAGCGATTCAACACTCTGGTATTTGATGAAGTTTACTTTGCAAAATTTGGTAATAATTATCTCACGCATACGCCATTTTTTAATGCCCATCCGCCGCTAAGTCAATATATGATCGGCATCGGCATTTGGATTGGCAGTCACATTCCTTTTTGGCACGATACGGTAAATGGACTGACAGGATCGTTGCGATCGCCTTGGACTTATCGGTGGTTAAATGCCCTCACTGGCTCATTTATCCCTTTAGTTGTAGCTGCGATCGCTTATCAATTGAGTTATCGTCGTAGCTTTGCTCTACTTGCAGGTTTATTCACAGCTTGTGATGGCATCTTTCTAGTTGAATCTCGCTATGCTTTAAGTAATATTTATATCGTCATCTTTGGTTTGTTAGGACACTGGTTTTTATTATTAGCATTAGATAACCAAAATCGGCGACGTTCTTTTTGGTTAGTTTTTGCTGGCATTGCTTTTGGTGCGTCAGTCGGTACTAAGTGGAACGGTTTATGGTTCCTCTCAGGTGCTTATCTCATTTGGATAGCAGCTTGGGTAATCTATTTGATATATTCTTTTCTTAACTCCAAAGTCTTTTTTACATCTCCTTCATTGAAGGAAGCAGAAGGCACAAGTCAGGAGGTAAGAGTTAGTACTTATTCTCCCCCATCCCCACCATTACTCTCATCTCAGACACCACTACAAAACCTAACTCAGCTAAATATTTTTCACATGCTGTTTTATCTAGGAATTATCCCAGCTTTGATTTACAGCATTATCTGGATTCCTCACCTTCAACTAGATAAAACTTATGGATTTATTGCAGTACATCAGCAAATTTTAAAGTTTCATTTACATTTAGGTGGCAATAGTCCTAACGTGCATCCTTATTGTGCTGCCTGGTACAAATGGCCGTTGATGACTCGACCAATGGCATATTATTATCAAACGGCTGAAAGTATCACCGATCCTTTACCTGTGATGGGCCCGCCTTTGCCTGCTGGAGCTGGACAAGTTATTTATGATGTCCATGCAATGGGCAATCCATTTTTATGGTGGTTTGGTCTTGCTGCCATATTATTTTTAGTAGGAATGGTGGTGTCACAAGTAGTGATTTTTTGGGTAAAGGAAAAGCGTTTTTCTGTGCCTGAAACTCTTAGTGTTGATACTTGGATTGCCTTGTATTTAGTTATAAATTATGCTGCTAACTTATTACCTTGGGTGCAGGTGACAAGGTGCGTTTTTATCTACCACTATATGTGTGCAGTGGTGTTTGTATTTCTAGCGATCGCTTGGTTTGTCGATCAGTGCCTTCGCAGTTATTATCAACAACTCCGGGCGCTAGGTGTCACTATTACTTTTATCATTCTGGCTGCTTTTATTTTCTGGATGCCCATTTATTTGGGTTTACCCCTCTCACCTCACGATTATAAGCTGCGAATGTGGTTCAACTCTTGGATTTAATTAGAGAAGAATTCCGGAGCAGAGCCGGAGCAGGGCGAAAGCTAATGAACTTAAGCAGTTCAAATCTGAATTTGTCTAAATGCTCTCCCATGACATTCGCGCAATCCCTTAAATACTATTCTCTTGGCTGCTAGATTGCGATAAAACCAATAGGACTAGTACGCCACGGCGTAAATAGAGTAACCATCTAAAATCCCTGCATAGCTTATTCTATAATACTTTTGACTTTTGACTTTTGATTTTTGACTTCCGCCTTGCGGTACTAGTCCTAAAGTAATCAAGCAGACATGATATGACTTTTTTCTCTGCTCACCAGAAATTTATCTTTACAAAACTTTACTAAAATTTAGCGACTATTTTCGGAATTTCTAAATTGGATTTGTAGCCTAATCTATATCTACAAAAGCAATATTCCAAAAAAATTGCCAGAAATATCGCTTAACTAAATTATTTTTTGCATAAAACTAAAACTAAATGGTGATAAGTACTACAGTTGCAAGAAAAACTATTTTTTGCAACTTTTCTACTTAACCTTAGCAATAACTGCCAAATTATGAATCGTTCATAAGATATTCGTGTGTCCACAAATCCACTCAATAATACGTATATGTTCGACTACAATACGAAAATTGAAACAAGATATATAAAAGTAAATAACGGTAAGTATTTAACATCATTTCAGCGTAAATTACTGTTAGTAAGTTTGCAAAAAAGTTTACCTGAATCTTACCGACAACGGATTGAAATCATGTTGTTAGCAGATGAGGGAAAAACCCAAAGGGAAATTTGTCAAACTTTGGGGTGTTGTCCAGCAACAGCAAGGCATTGGATGCACATAGCCCGGACAGGGATGGCGCACCAATGGCAAGATTGCCCCATTGGTCGCCCGAAGGCAATAAATGAGGAGTATTTAGAACGTTTGAAAGAACTGATTAAAAGTAGTCCCCGCGATCATGGCTATGCTTTTCGGCGGTGGACAACAAACTGGCTAGGGAAACATCTAGCGAAAGAATTTGGGATTGAGGTGAGCGATCGCCATATCAAGCGACTACTCAAACAGATGGGATTATCCACACTACCAAAACCCAGCAATTCTGAAGCAAACAGCCATGAGCAGGCTAAGAGTTCCAAAATCTTCATTGGTGACCTGAAATCGGCAGCTATTCCAGATGATTCCGAATTTGTGTCTCTGAACTTCGCAACATTAGGAAAGGATTCAGACATCTATGGCGCACGATATATCTGCTCAGTTGGTTTCTCTGGAACAGTTCAACAATACTCTGGGTTATTCTCTTTCGAGAGAGGAATTTCAATACTGTCTTCAACAAGTTAAATTTATCAACCCGAAAGTTGGCAAATTCTGGCAAGGAACTGATGCTCAACCAGGAATTTATATTGCGATCGCTGGTAAGGTCAGGTTGTTAGATAACGCCGATGAGTTAATCGCCACTTTAGAGCAAGGTGACTCATTTGGGGAATTTACCTTGTTGAAGGAGGTTGACTTTAGACCTTACGCTGCAAGGGCTTCAGTCAACTTACAACTATGCTTTGTTCCGGGTGAAGTGTTATGGCCATTGATGGCTAAATATCCTCAAATTCGGGAGCATTTGTGGGCTAAGGCGCTATCTCGTAATCCTCAACAGGTGGACTCGGATAACACTCCAGTACTGCCATTTGACTCCAAACGGCTGCATGAAACGAAGATTTTGTCAACGCCAGCAGTAAAGCCACGCGAGAAAAAAATAAGCAAAGCCTATTTTCCCAACTCCACGCAGCGAGTCGGGCATTTATTACAGCGTGTGATTCGGCGCTATCCGTTTTTTGCCCAACAGAGTGGATCGGATTGTGGTGCAGCTTGTTTAGTGATGGTGTCTCGTTATTGGGGGAAAAACTTTAGTGTCAATCGCCTGCGGGATATCGCTAATGTTGACCGCAATGGATCGTCACTGCGGGGGTTATCGGCGGCGGCGGAAAGTATTGGGTTTTCCACACGACCTGTGAAAGCGAGTCTTGACCAATTAGCGAAGCAAAAATTGCCTGCGATCGCTCACTGGGAAGGCAAGCATTACATTGTTGTCTACGAAATTACCCCCAAACACGTGATTGTAGCCGACCCCGCCATTGGGCAATGCAGCCTCAGCCATGCCGAATTTAAAGCCAACTGGACTGGCTATACACTGCTGCTGCAACCCACAGCCTGGTTGAAGGATGCCAAAGAGACTACAACTCCCTTTTGGCAATTTTTTGAGTTGATCAAGCCTCACTCTTTAGTAATGCTGGAAGTGTTTGTCGCTTCCTTATTTATCCAGATTTTTGGACTTGTTACTCCCCTATTCACGCAGTTAATTTTAGACCGAGTAGTAGTGCAGCGTTCTGAACTAACCTTAACAGCAGTGGGGTTAGGGTTACTAATTTTTAGTTTATTCCGTGTGGCGATGACGGGGTTACGGCAATATCTGTTAGACCATACAGCGAATAAGCTCGATTTAGCACTGATTGTGGGATTTATTCGCCATACCCTGCGGCTACCTTTGAGTTACTTTGAGTCCCGTTATGTGGGGGATATTATCTCTCGTGTACAGGAAAACCGTAAAATTCAACGCTTCCTCTCCGGTGAGGCGTTATCCATCCTGTTAGATTTAGTCACTGTCTTTATCTATTTAGGATTGATGTTTTGGTACAGCTGGAAAATGGCACTGCTGGTGTTAGTGATTATACCGCCTTTTTTGCTGCTGGCATTGATTGCCACACCTTTTTTACAAAAGATTTCTAGAGAAATATTTAACGCTGTTGCTAATGAAAGTAGCTATCTGATTGAAGCCCTTTCTGGAGTGCGAACAGTTAAATCTACAGCAGTAGAACAGACAGTGCGTTGGCATTGGGAAGAGTTATTAAGTAAGGAAATAAAAACTAACTTTTCCGGGCAAATTATCAGCAATCGCCTGCAAATATTCAGTAACACAATTGAGGCAATAGTAACTACTGTATTGCTGTGGTTTGGGGCGTACCAAGTGATTCACAACCAGCTAACCATTGGGCAATTGGTAGCATTTAATATGCTGCTGGGAAATATTATTAGACCCTTCCAACGATTAACAGTTTTGTGGAATCAATTGCAAGAAGTGGTGATTGCCGTGGAACGCATTAATGATGTGTTGGATGCGGAACCAGAAGAGGATTTGCAGCACCAGGCGCGGCAATCTTTACCACCCATTCAAGGTAACATTCGCTTTGACAACGTGACGTTTCGCTATCACCCTGAAAGCGATATCAATGTTTTAGAAAATCTCAGTTTTGAAGTACACAGTGGGCAAATGGTTGCCCTGGTGGGACGAAGTGGTTCGGGGAAAACCACGATTTCTAAGCTGGTTTTAGGGTTATATTCCCCCACAGATGGCAAAGTGTTGATTGATGGGCAGGATATTACCAGCCTTTCGTTGCGTTCTCTACGCGAACAGGTTGGGGTAGTTGACCAAGATACCTTTTTGTTTGGCGGAACGATTCGGGAAAATATTAGCTTGGCACATCCTGGGGCAACTTTGGCAGAGATTATTGAGGCGGCGCGATTGGCGGGTGCTGATGAGTTTATTAAAAAGTTACCTATGGGTTATGAAAGCCAGATTGGTGAAGGAGGGGGGATGTTATCTGGAGGACAGCGACAAAGAATTGCGATCGCTAAGGCGTTGTTAGGCAATCCCAAGCTGTTGATTTTGGATGAGGCGACTTCCCATCTGGATGCAGAGTCAGAAAGGATTATTCAGACGAATTTAAACACCATTCTTAAGGACAGAACCACCTTAGTAATTGCCCATCGCCTTTCAACTGTGCGTCATGCAGATTTGATTTTGGTGCTAGATCGCGGCGTGTTGATTGAGAGTGGGACTCACCAAGAGTTGATGGCGAAGCGGGGACATTATTTTTATCTCAATCATCAGCAGATGGATGTTGCGGGGTGAAACAAGAGGACAAGCAGGAAGCTTTTCTTGTCTCCCCACTCCCAATACGGTTCGGATAAGACTTGATCCCCCGCCTGCGGCGACCCCTTTAAAAAACAGGTAAATAAGAGACTAAGCCCCCCTTTTTTAAGGCTACGGTGTACACACAAGTCTGAAGTTGTTCAAGAATCTGGGTTTTACCCCACCCTAACCACTGCTTGAATTCAATGAACGATACCTCCAATTCAATAAACGACCACCCGAAATCAATAAATGACCACCCGAATT
>NZ_CAXTNP010000054.1:11527-33139 GCF_964245575.1 uncultured Nostoc sp.
GACCACCCGAAATCAATAAATGACCACCCGAATTTAATAAACGACCATCCGAAATCAATATATTTATTGCATAAATTCTCAAAACCTCACCTGAAACCTGATTTACTAAGGTTTTAGCTTTAGTTTTACCCCACCCTAACCATCACTGCGATTAAGTAGGTAATCTTTGGGATTTAAGAAGAAATTCGACTTGTGTGTACACGGTAGCTTTTTTAAGGGGGGTTGGGGGGGATCTCCGAGAGCCAAACATATTAACCGAACTGTATTGTCCCCACTCCCAAAATCCAAAATCCAAAATTGATCTCAAGAAAAATCATGCCAAACACATTAAATGGAAGGGTTGAAACCCAAATCTATCAGGTAGAACAGCACGAGGAAATTTTAAGGGAGCAAACACCAGCTAAATCAACTGATGATTGGGCTGACGCGACCAAGGATTTACTTGATAGCTTGCCCCAGGTTTGGACAAGGGGATTGCTGTATTTTTTGGTAGTGTTTGTGTCGATCATTTTACCTTGGGCAATGCTGTCTAAGGTGGATGAAACGGGTACAGCAACAGGGCGACTTGAGCCAAAGGGAAAGACGGTTAGGCTGGATGCTGCTGTAGCAGGTACTGTTGCCGAAATTCGGGTAAAGGAAGGTGATTCGGTTAAAGTTGGGCAGACTTTATTGGTGTTGGAATCAGAATTAGTTAAGGCGGACTTGCGGCAGGCACAGGAGAAGTTAGAAGGACAATTAAATCGACTTTCTCAGTTAAATTCATCTAAAAGTCAGTTAGTTGTATCTTTGACAACTCAACAGCAACAAAATCAATCTCAACAGTTAGAAAAGCAGGCTCAAATTGACCAAGCGCGACAAAATATGAATGCTCTGAGGAATTCCTATGATTTACAAAAAGACGAAAAATTAGCTCAAGTCAATCAGGCACGACAAACTCTTGAGCATAATAAAACTGCTAATAAGTTAGTAGACAGTAGTTTAGCAAGTACCGAGCGGGAAGTTGAACGCTATCGTAGTCTTTGGCAGTCAGGAGTTGTTCCAGAAATTAATGTTGTCCAGAAGCAAGATATAGCTAAAGACAAGCAACAGTTATACGAACAGAATCAGTCAGATATTCAGCAAGCTAAATTACGTTTAGTAGAACAACAGAGTAGTTATGAGCGGACTATTCGGCAAGCAAATGCAGATATTGAGCAGGCACAGTTGCGACTGAAAGAACAGGAAAGAAGTTATCAGACCTTAACTCGTTCCAGTAAGTTAGCTTTGCTAAAAATCGACGAACAACAGAAGGATTTGGAAACAGAAATTACTACACTTCAGGCAGAAATTGCTCAAAATAAGAGTCAGATTGTCTCATTAAAGTTTCAGTTAGGACAACGAGAGTTAAGAGCTACCGTGAATGGTAGAGTGTTTCAGTTACCGATACAACGGGCTGGGTCTGTAGTGCAGCCTGGAGCAATGATTGCGGAGATTGCACCCCAAGGTTCACCTTTAATAATTCGGGCGCAAATGGCGACAACTGAGAGTGGTTCTTTGCGAAGAGGATTGCCAGTAAAGTTAAAGTTTGATGCTTATCCGTTTCAGGATTATGGCGTGCTGGAAGGAGAATTATTAGAGATTTCTCCTACTACCATAGAGGTGGATACAGCTAATGGGAAGGTAGCAGCTTATGACTTGGAAATTGCCCTAAAACAAAATTGTATTCCCTCGGCTAATAAGTGTATTGCCTTGCATCCTGGGGATACTGCAACGGCAGAGGTAATTGTGCGCCAGCGTCGGATTATTGATTTTCTGCTTGACCCATTTAAGAAGTTGCAGCAGGGTGGAGTGAAATTGTAGAAAACCCAACCCTTTTCCCTACATCCAAAGGACATGGAAATTGGAAATGTAGAGACATTACATATAACGTCTCTACATCCAGCTAATAAATCATACTCTCATGTTTAATTTTGCTAACTAAATTTAGGATAAATATCATGTCACAATCTATCACCATTACCAACGAAGACATTCTTCACCAAGTTAAGGTATCTTGTAAAATTCCTGAGATAGTTGAGCAGATTGTTACCTGCAAGGTGATTATAGCGGTTGCTGAAGAAGCTGGGATAAAAGTAGAGGTTGAGGAACTTCAGAAAGCAGCAGACCAAATACGGTTAGCTAATAAACTCGATAATGCTGATGATACCTGGAACTGGTTAGAGAAACATGGTTTGTCTATAGATGATTTTGAAGAAATCGCTTACATCAGTCTCATCTCTGGTAAATTGCTAAAACATCTGTTTGCAGATAAAGTCGAACCCTATTTTTTTGAAAACCAATTAGATTATGTTGGCGTGGTGATGTATGAAGTTGTTCTAGATGATGAAGATTTAGCTCTAGAACTCTTCTATGCAATAAAGGAAGGTGAGATGAGTTTCTATGATGTTGCTCACAAATACATTCAGGATATAGAATTGCGCCGAAAAGGAGGATATTTAGGGATAGTACGCCGCAAAGATTTAAAATCAGAGATTTCTGCTGCTGTCTTTGCTGCTACGCCTCCTCAGATTCTCAAACCGATAGTGACTTCTAAGGGATTACATCTAATTTTCGTGGAGGAGATTATCCAGGCAGAATTGGATAATAAACTGCGTAATCAAATTATCACTGATTTATTTAATGAGTGGATTAAGCAACAAATGAAAGAAGTTGAAGTTGCAATGAATTTGTCAGCCTAAGGTAAGCCCTATCCAAATCAATAGCTCCAGCAAAGCTTGAATCCTAAACTTTTAGGAGATAACCTTGCTATTTACACAAGGTTTTGTCAAACCTTGCGCTCGCATGTTAAAGGAAGCTCTGGAACGTATTGATTTGGATGAGCAAGGAATATTTACTCACAGCTTTAAACGGACGGCACTTTCGGCAATGAGTAATGTTGGAGTTCCTCTACGAACCACATTTAATCTATTGAGGAGTAATCGTAACTGTTATTGTTCCATCCGGTTCAGATTTTACTTCAATTTTTGGTTGAGTTCCTCCCATGATAATTCCTAATTCCTCCTCTGATATTTCTGCAAATTCTGCTTCAATTGGAAGTATGTTGGATATTGTAATGTTAGCCATAATTAACTTAGACCTTAATGAAATTGTTTTCTTAAAAATGAGAATTTTCCCTTCCTCATTCTGTATATATAGTCCGTTATCTGAGCTTTATTTACAAGACTTAAATCATTTCATTTTTAACCTTAAATAAAACAATTATGTCCTAAAAAACTCCAAACTAAATTTGGTCGTTCTCAAACCTTGAGAAGTATCGACAGGTGTTCAAGGGTTTCTTCCCACCCAATATTGTAGATTCCTTGATGTGTCACACCGAATTAGAGAACGAGTCAAATATAAAAACTTTTTATGCATCCTCTTTTTTTAAGTTTTGATTTAAAGATGTTAATCACTATATATATTGGGACAAAAATCATTCACTTATATCTCTGTTTATTGTCTAAAGTTATTACTGTCTCTTATTTAAAAAAATAAGTTAATCTATTTTTTAGAAAATAGCATAACTTGGGGATATTATTGATATATATCAATAGCCAAATGAGTTAGGACGCGAAACGTAAGACTTGTTCGCTCATCTCGCTAAGGAGGCAAACGGCTTAAGTTGTTTATGAATTCGATTCTTAAGCCAAAATCAACATTTTTCAATTTGGTTGAGGTCTGGAGAAGAAGGTGGCAAATACAGGACTTGACAACTAGCCTCTCGAATCAACTGTTCAATACGTCCACTTTTATGAAAGGTGGCATTATCCATCGTCACAACCTGCCCTAGTTTGAGTACAGGTACTAAGCAGGTTTCCAAGCAGGCAGGTCTCAAACATATCTCGGTTACAAGACCTTTCAACCGTGAAGGGAGCCATCAACTGCTGATTAGATAATACCGCAATCATATTCACTCGCCCTTAACGTTGCCCAGATTTGAGGACATGGAAGCGCTCTCCTCGCTCATTCAAGCCTAAGCCATAATCATCTCGATGATCTATACTAGACTCATCGACATAGAACTCTACGTCCTAACTATACTGGCAACTGCTATATTTAGCATCTTCTTTACAACAAAAGTTGAGATAAAAAATAACCCAAGGTAAACTTGGGTGAAAAAACATAAGTAATCAACCTTAAGTAATTTGTAGATATAATCTAACTAGTTTTCAATTCTCAAAACACCTGCTTCTTTTTCGATGCGGTCTAGAGCTTTCTTCGCCCGAAAAATAATTTTCAAATAAGCTAGTTGACTATTCCAAGGTGAACGAGGTAATAGGGTTGCTTGAGAGTCAGAAACAGTCGTATTTTCTGAAGGGATATCAGTGGAGATATTATTCATAGAAATGGTATTTTGCAGTTTTTAATTGCTAGAACTAACTAAAGATGATGCTAGATTTGGTTCTTCTTCCCAACCTTTTGGCCATTGAATGCGATCGCTAGTAAAATGAAGCGGATCGTTTTCAGCCCAAGGGGCATTTATCGGTTCTTCAATTAGCCCAAACTCCCCATTGTCAAAGGGGTTTCCGTCCGCCCGACGTTGAAGAAAAACTCGCTCTCGAATACCGCCTTTTTCCTGAGTAAGGGCGCGATGATGACAATAAGGATTATTGCCTCTCTTATCAAAGAAAACGTGAGCAGTCCAACTGCAACCACCCCGACAGAGTTGGGCAAATTCACAAGTCTTGCAAAAACCCCATAAGTGTGATGTTCCTTTAGGAGTATCAGCTCCAAGATTAAACCGTAGTTCTTCGGTTTCTTCAATAATTGTCCGCAGTGAATAGTCGCGGATGTTACCGCCAGTGTATGCTGTGGTAGGTAGTGAGGGACAACCTTTGATAGCACCATCGGCTTCAATGCCTATAGCAGACAGCCCAGCACTACATCCCTGCCAAAAAGTCCAAGCATCCCCTCCTCCTCGCAGCATCCGTTCATAGGGCCCGTAGTAGCCAATATTATTCCCTGGCTGTACTTGCACCCCTTCTCGCTTTGCCCGTTGGGCAACACGAGCAATCATCGGATATACATCTAGTAGTTCATAAGGTTGCAGCAGAATCTCGCTATTATCTGCTGCATTCCCCATCGGTACAGTCAACTGAATTTGCCAAGCGAAAATGCCGGCGTCGCGCAGATGCTCGTAAATACGAGGAAATTCTGGTGCAGAGAGACGATTGATTTGAGTGTTGCAGCCGAAGGGAATGCCTGCTTCCTTGAGATTGCTCATAGTCTTAAAGGCCCATTGCCAAGAGCCTTGTCTACCACGGACGCGATCGTGAGTTGCTTCTAAGCCATCAACTGAGACAGATACCACTCTAATTCCAGCTTCTTTCATCCGGCGTGCTGTGTCGAGAGTGATACCATAACCTCCAGTGGTCATGCCGCAAAGCATCCCAGAAGAAGTAATTGCTTGGGCTATCTCCAGCCAATCAGGACGCAGAAATGCTTCACCACCAATTATTGTTACTTCAGTGATTCCGACTTCCGCCATTTGCTTGACTAAATCAAGAGCTTCTGCTGTAGAAAGTTCGTTCGCCCTTGTATGACCAGCACGAGAACCGCAGTGCTGGCAAGCTAGATTACACTTTAATGTAATTTCCCAAACTGCATAACTAATTCGACAATAAGTCATTAGAATACCCTCAATTAATTTATTGAGAAAAGGACGAATATATCCCTATCCGTCCCCATAAAGCTAAACTGTTATCTAAATATTTGGCTGAATAACTCCATACAGAGGCTGCACAACAGGTGACTTATGCGGACAATCATCAATAGGTGGCGAAACAATAACTCCATATAGTGGCCGTGCTATTATATTAGACCTCCCAGCAATTGATGAAGCCCCACCAAAAACGGCTTCTAGTTCTTCTTCATTTAAATCCTTGAGTTCATCGTCGCCAGCAGTTGACTCCAACAACTGAGCCGTATATTCTTCAAACTCATCCTGGGTGAAATCATAGCCAGCGGCTTTGACTCTTTGGTTACATTCTTCCTTACTTTTCACACCTTGAATTTGAGCGCGAAAAGCTTCATCATTTGCTAGCTTTGCATAAAAGGCTTGAACATTTGCTATGGACATGATTTTTTCCTAAAATTATTTAATTACAGACCTAGCTTTGGTTAACCAAAAATCGGTGTCGCCACCTTAACTGCTAGTTCAGATGCGTTGTAATTATCTGTAATAACTTGCGGACAACGCATACAAGCTGCCTTGCCTTCTTGCTGCCACCATCGACAATCTCGGCGTATGGAACAGGATGGTAGTTCTTCTGCTACTGGTGGTAACTTTTCTACAATTCGCATTGCTAGACGGCAATCTTGTCCATCAAAATGCTGACAACCTTTAGTAGCACAAGGTGCTGCCGTCCGAAAAATTTCGGCAGGTGTAATTGGACTAGCTTTTGCTATTAGTTCATCCGTAATAGGTTGGGGCTTTTTGAGATAAGCTACACGGGGTTCTGTCACCGTCCCACCGACTACGCCAAAGACAACACTATCCACAGATTCGGGTCTAGCACTGGGACAAAGTGTAGTTTTATCAACAGCAAATTCTTCCATCAATTGACCCTCCAAGGAAGATAATTTTTTTAGAAGGCTTCGGGTTCCTTGGAGATGATTCCTGTAATAGTAATAGGAGCAAATACTATACCACCTGCTACATTTGTGGCTTCTGTATCAGACAAAGCTAACAGGACATCTTCTGAATCTAAACCTTGCTTCCGTCGTTCTATCGCATTTTTTACGGCATTATCAATTAGATTGTTAATTTCAAGCTTACTGTTATACTTTCTTTCCATGTTGATTATCCTCATTAGGCTTAACCACTGAACCAAATCGCCTAATTATGTCTTCATTTTAAGAGAAATTAAAGCTAATAACTCTATTGTTAAGACTCTCAATGAGACATAAATAAAACTTTTATGTCACTAAATAAACAGCTTTGGAATCTTCTATTTTTAGGGAGTAATATATAGATAAGTTAATCAATTAATATACTTTTGTATATCAATGCAAATTGACTACTCTGGTTAATTATGGGCATTAACTATAATATTTATGTCCCAAAATTATTGCCATTATATGATTTAGAAAATGTGAATATGCCAAGCAAGATTTGGCCTTTATAGCCCTAGATGCTTATACCGCTACTATCCCTCATTCACAACTTCTCGCCTGACAAACAAAGCTCGATAAACAGGCTCACCCTTTTTTTGCGTACTTATTTCCCGTTCTGTGGGGACTGGTAGCGGGTTTTCAGCTAACCATTCTCCTGTACCAACTTTCTGATAAGCTGGATGAGCAGCAAAGCGATCGCGCATTTCCACAGCAACAAATTCCATATCTGATTGCAGAAATACAATGGAACCAACCGCAAGATAATTAGCTAATTCTGCCACTAGTTCTGGTTGCACTACACGACGTTTAGCGTGGCGGGTTTTAAACCAAGGATCGGGGAATTGAATTGTAACGCGTTGTAAACTTCCTGGAGGGAGGGAAGATAAAAGTGAGTGCAGTGAGTTATTTACATTGCAAAATAAGTAGTGCAGGTTTGTGAAACCTAACTCAGAGCGTAACTTATTCGCCTCCACCACCAACGGTTCCCGAATTTCTAAGCCAAGAAAATTCCAGTTGGGTTCTATTTTGGCCATATTTACCAAAAACTGTCCTTTAGCGCAGCCAATATCTAAATGTAGTGGTTGATTTGGCTTTGCAAAAATTTTTTCCAAGTCTTGGGGACTTGCTGGTGTTTGATACTTTTTACCAAGTGGATTAACGTGCTGGCGGACTCGGACTGCTGCCAAAATTTGCTCTCCTTTACGTTCAAATATCCTGTGGTGTCGAGCGTAACCCATCAGTTGGGTTTGTTAACAAAATGTACTAATCGTAAAACTCCTTTTCGATTGATGAACTGTCACAAACGTTTGAAATTGTACTCAATCAGGAAGCGTAGCTTGCCGCCTAACTCTTGGAGACGCTCTTGCTAGCAAGATCCCCGTAGGGGTACGACAAGCTACAACTCTTGGAGAGGCTGCGCCAACGACTGCGGCTCCATCGAGCGTTCGCGTAGCGTCTCGTAGAGAAGCCGAGATGCTCAGTATAAGTCAGTGACCACCGTAGGCATCGCCTCATCGAAAAAAAAGTCAACTTATGCTTGAGTGTTAAGGAAAACGTAAAACCTTTCTCACCTGAGACTTTGAAGGAATTCTTGCTTGAGTGCAAAATAGTTAGTAATCTCTGCAAAAGTAAGCGGTGTAACTTTTGTTTCTGCTCGGATTGGCTGTAATAAAGCCTTTAGGCTGCAATGTGAACTGTTAGCCTTTCTATATACGCAACCTGAACTCATACCAGGTATCCGAAAGTAGTCACCTATTTCTAGTTGTTGGAAAGTCATTAGATCCTCAGAATTTTTGGTAAATAACGGTTATAAAAGTAAGACCTTAATAAAGCCAATTTAGATTGTTCTCTTAAATTTATTCCGTCATATTTCAAGTTAAGTAAATTTGCACTAAGCAAACTTTTAGTTCATTCCTCTCTTTAACTAGCTAATAGCCTTTTTATTGTAATTTATTATACCATTTTTTAACTAGATATTTGGATTAGTTATTCAGGCAAAAAAAGGCATTATATATGCTAGTATTGTATCAAATTATGGCAATTATTCAAGAGCAATTTAGAATAATTTTGCGCTTTGTTGAGTAAAAAAGCTAAAATCTACGATTTTTGGAGATTTTTAGGTTATGACAACCTCACAGGAGAGGATTATCCCGATAGACTTGCGAACCGAAATGTCGCAGTCTTATCTGGAATACGCCATGAGCGTGATAGTGGGTCGGGCGTTGCCAGATGCCAGGGATGGTCTAAAACCTGTGCATCGTCGCATTCTCTACGCAATGCACGAGCTAGGTCTGCTGCACGATCGCCCCTTTAAGAAATGCGCCCGTGTGGTGGGGGAAGTGTTGGGTAAATACCACCCCCACGGTGACACGGCAGTATATGATGCCTTGGTGCGGATGGCGCAGGATTTTTCCATGCGATCGCCCCTAGTTAACGGACATGGTAACTTTGGTTCGGTAGACAACGATCCGCCAGCCGCAATGCGGTACACAGAATGCCGCTTGCAAGCTTTAACTAGTGCAGGTCTACTGCACGACATCGAGTATGAAACCGTAGATTTCGCCGATAACTTCGACGGTTCCCAGCAAGAACCGACAGTGCTACCGGCGCGAATTCCGCAGTTGTTGCTCAACGGTTCCTCTGGGATTGCCGTGGGTATGGCAACCAACATTCCGCCGCACAATTTGGGGGAATTGATTGATGCTTTAGTCGCAGTAATCCACAATCCAGAAATCACTGACCTGGAATTAATGCAGTATGTCCACGGCCCAGACTTTCCGACTGGGGCGCAAATTTTGGGGACATCTGCCATTCGAGAAGCTTACACTACCGGGCGTGGTTCCATCACCATGCGTGGTGTAGCTAACATTGAAACCGTTGAACAACGGGGACGCCCAGATAGAGAAGCAATTATTATTACCGAATTGCCCTATCAAACCAATAAAGCGGCGCTGATTGAAAAAATCGCCGAAATGGTGAACGAGAAGCGGCTAGAGGGCATCGCAGATATCCGGGATGAAAGCGATCGCGACGGGATGCGAGTTGTCATTGAACTCAAGCGTGATGCTTATCCCCGCGTTGTGCTGAACAACCTTTACAAGCAAACGCCACTGCAAGCCAACTTCGGCGCAAATATGCTGGCGCTGGTGAATAGCGAACCCCAGGTACTCACTCTCAAACAGTTCTTAACCGTCTTTTTGGATTTCCGGATCGAATCCATTGCCAGACGTACCCGTTACGAACTGCGGAAAGCCGAAGAACGCGACCATCTCCTGCAAGGATTATTAATTGCCCTATCCCAGTTAGATCCAATTATTGTCTTGATTCGCCATGCTCCCGATGCGCCCACAGCTAAAGGCGAATTAATCACAACTTACGGACTTTCGGAAGTGCAAGCAGATGCGATTTTGCAGATGCAATTGCGGCGGTTGACTGCTTTAGAAGCAGACAAAATTCGTTTGGAACACGAGGAATTACAAGCGAAGATTACCGATTTGCAAGATATTTTAGCACGTCGGGAGAGAGTGCTAGAAATCATTGAAACCGAAGTCGCGCAACTAAAAACTAGCTTTGCCACACCCCGCCGCACAGTGATTTTACCAGGGGAAGGGGAATTAGATGACCGCGACCTAATTGCCAATGAAAAAGCGATAATTCTGGTGACAGAACAAGGTTATATCAAACGGATGCCAGTTAACACCTTTGAAGCCCAAAGCCGTGCTACCAGAGGCAAAGCCGCAGCCAAGGTGAAAGATGATGATACCATTGAGCATTTTTTGACTTGCTGCGATCACGACAGTATTTTATTTTTTAGTGAGCGTGGTGTTGTTTATTGCCTGAGAGCTTATCAAATTCCAGCGAGTTCGCGTACTAGCCGAGGGACACCAATTGTCCAGATGCTACCCATTCCCAAAGAAGAAAAAATCACCTCGATTGTCCCGGTTGACGAATTTAGCAACGAAGAATATCTGGTCATGCTCACCAAAGGTGGCAATATCAAGAAAACCGAACTGGCAGCCTTTAGTCACATTCGCGCCAATGGTTTGATTGCCATTTCCTTAGAAGAAGGCGACCAACTCCGCTGGGTGCGACGCGCTAGAGTCGAGGACAGTGTAATCATTGGTTCTCGGAACGGAATGGCGATTAACTTCCGGTGCAACCACGAACAACTGCGTCCTTTAAGTAGGGCGACTCGTGGGGTGAAAGCCATGAAACTCAAAAATAAAGATGAACTGGTGGGTATGGATATCCTCCCCGCAGCAATTCTTGAAACTTTGGATATAGTTACAGAAACCGAAACAGAAGATATCGAAACAATCGAAACAGAAGATATCGAAATTACCGAAACTAATGAAGAGTCCGCAGAAGTACCTAGCAATGGCATTGTTGGCCCTTGGGTGTTGGTAATTACAATGGGAGGATATGGTAAGCGCGTACCAGTTGCCCAATTCCGCCTGCAAAACCGCGCTGGTCAGGGTTTAATGGCAACCAAGTTCAAAAACCGCAAAAACAAAGACAAGTTGGCAACCCTACGCATTGTCAACAATGATGATGATGAAATCATGATGGTGACAAATCGCGGTATTATCATCCGTCAAGCGGTAAATGCGATTTCTATCCAATCGCGATCGGCAACTGGAGTCAGAGTGCAGCGTTTAGATGAAGACGACGCCATTACTGGAGTGGCAATAGTTCCACCTGATGCTGGCGATGCAGAAGAAGCAGAGTAAGAAGCAGGGGGAGCAGGGGGAGAGGTTAATCGCCTTACTCCCTTATTTGATTGCCTTAGGTAGCGGGATTTTAATGGGGCTAACCGTCGCCCCTGTCGGCGCATGGTTCTTGGCTTGGATTGCCGTGGTTCCTTTATGGGTGCTAGTTGTCACTTCAGCCAAACGCAAAAACCAATTCCCTCCTGCTTTCTTCTGGGGTATCGGTTATCACGGTGTCGCCCTATGGTGGATTACTGGAATTCATCCGATGACTTGGTTGGGCGTTCCTTGGTTGCCAAGTTTGGCAATCACCCTTTTTTGCTGGGGATTTATCACTGTATTGGGAGGGGTATTTGTTGCTATTTGGGCGGCTGTAATGGTTCGCCTGAGCGGGCAAAAACCGTGGCTACGTGTACTGATTGGTACAGCCGTCTGGTGCGGTTTAGAGAGTCTATGGAGTGCGGGGCCTTTGTGGTGGAGTTCCCTTGCTTACACACAAAGCCCGCACAATCTCGTAATTGTACATTTAGGGCAACTCTCTGGGCCTAATACTGTCACAGCAGCGATCGTTGCTGTTAATGGCTTAATTGCTGAAGGATGGACGAACCGCCAAGACGCCAAGGACGCTAAGATTTTCTCTGTGTCCTCCGCGCCTAGGCGGTTCGTTAATAAATACTGGGTTATCGCCACAGGATTATTAATTACCTTACACCTCATTGGTTTTATCTTATACAGCCGTCCCATTGCCCAAGTACCAGAAGCAGCCTTGAAAGTGGGGATTGTTCAAGGTAATATCCCGAACCGACTTTTACGAAGTTCCGAAGGGTTTCGTCGCGCCCAAGAAAACTATACCAATGGATATCTAACTTTAGCAGACCAAGGTGTAGATGCAGTCCTCACCCCAGAGGGAGCCTTACCAATTTTCCAGCGCAACTTGATGCAAACTGCTTTAGTCGCAGCCGTGAAGGCAAAAGGCGTAGTTGCTTGGATTGGGGCTTTTGGCGAACGGGGAGACAGTTATACAATTAGCTTGTTTACTTTCAATGCTAAAGGTGAAATTATCAGCCGCTATGATAAGTCCAAACTAGTACCTTTGGGAGAATATATTCCCTTTGAAGGAATTTTAGGCGGGATAGTTCAACGCTTGTCACCTTTGGAGGCACACCAAGTTCCGGGTTTGGCAAATCAAATCTTTGATACTCCTTTTGGTCGGGCGATCGCTAGTATATGTTATGAATCTGCTTTTCCTGAGCAATTTCGCCGTCAAGCGGCGGTAGGTGGGCAATTTATCCTCAGTTCTTCTAACGATGCCCATTACACTGCATCCATGCCATTCCAGCACCATGCACAGGATATCATGCGGGCAATTGAAACTGATAGATGGTCAGCACGGGCAACTAATACAGGATATTCAGGCTTTATAGATCCTCACGGCCGAACCTTGTGGATATCTGGATATAATACCTACGAAACTCATGCTGAAACAATTTATCGGCGACAAACGCAGACTTTATATGTGCGTTGGGGTGATTGGTTAACACCGTTGTTATTGATATCCTCTGGAGGAGCTTGGCTGCTAATTCAACTTCGGCATACAAAAGACATCTCCAGAAATTAAATATGCGTTACCCGGAACCCTTGTAGAGATGTAGCAGTGCTACGTCAAAACAATTCTTTTTCACTCATATCTCTAAAGAAACTGAGTGATTAGTAATTAATTATTTTCCCTTATCCCAAGATACCACCCAATACTGTTTGGTTAAGCCTAAAAAATAACTCCAATGTAGGTTGGGTTGAGCAACGTAGCAAGATCCCGCAGGGTAACCCTACATTTTCAGGGCTTTATTGGGTTTAAAAACTCTTACCATTATTGGTAAGAGTTATCTTATAGCAGTAAACTGCCGCAATGCTTATCTAAACTACAATTAAGCAAATTTCTCCAACAGACTAATTGTTGGCTGTAATGATTGAGCTTGAAAAAATAACATACTTTGCTCACCAAAAGCAGTCCAATTTTGGTTAGATAAACGCTCAGAGGCAACAATAATTTCGTCTGGGTGCTTGAGTGCATCACAAGACCAATAAAGAGTAGGAGCTTGTGTGCGGTAAGCGTAGCGAATTGCTGCAATTGCTTGACCATCAGTGACAATTATATTGGCACTAAAGCTGGTATCGTATTTTGATGCCAACTCAGTCAATTTTTGAACCGTGGCATGTAAGGCTGAGAACAGAGTGCTGTCTGGAGATGACTGCCACATTTCCACTAACAAGGCGAAGATATGTTCAGAGTCAGTCATGCCTTTTATCAGGCCGTATGTGGAATCAGAGAGGCTCTCACGGATTGGTCTATAGAGAGTCTGTTGAAAGTTTGAGATTTCGCCATTATGCACAAACAACAGTTTCCCACTGCGAAATGGCTGACAATTGCTAATGTCGAGCGATTCACCTATCCCAGCTAATCGCGCATAGCCGACAGTACAAGTAGATTCTACATAGTTGCTCAACTCTTCCAGATTTGGATCGTTCCACATTGGGATCGTATTTCGGTAAATAAAGGGTTTACCCACTTCGTCATACCAGCCTACACCCACCCCGTCTGCACAAACTACTCCTGATTTTAATTCCAAAGGACTGTAACTTTGTTTGTAAAGCGAATGCTCCTGTTTATACAGCAACTCATCTAATAGGATGGAATTCCCAAGGTAGCCAATTAATCTACACATAAAAAAATGACGTTGCTGAAAGAGTAATGAACAAAATTCAGTCACAAGCTCCGATAGAAATCGAACCTTTTAACTGTGCAATGACTGCGAATATTTACTAAATTTAACAACTATTTTTGCTCTTGTGTATGCTTGAACTATGACTTAAGTCATGGTTTTGTTTGCAAATTTAATCTATTTTTTTCTAAAAAATAGATTAAATAAATTTAGATATAACTAAAGGAAGTAAAAAATATTGCTATTTTATGCTTATCATTTATCACAGGATAATTTATTGACACCCCATTAACTCAACGTGAGTTCGATGAACCTTTCCCTGACTTGAACTAAAGTTCAAATCTGTCCCTCTCGCCCGTCGGCTACGGTATACACATAAGTCTCTTAAACTGAACCTTTGTTGCATCGACCTGCACCTTTGTTGCATTGACCTGCAAAAATTAACTTACTCTACGTTACGCAGTAACTCTAAAAAACTTGTGCATACACAGTAGCGCCCCTCGGAAAGGAAGGTTTGCATTACTAACAGGCATGTATTTCGGGTCACAGACGGATAAAAATATTGACCAAGTGAACGTGCAGAATCGCATTGCCCGTGCTACACCTCGCTTGCCAACGACCGTGCAACAATTCGGTGTGACAGCGCAAACGTCTTCAACCAGCATTTTGTTAGTGTATGCGCTTTATCCCCAAAATAATGAGTATGACGCGCTGTTTATTAGTAACTATATTGACCTCAATTTGCGGGATCAACTGCTGAGAACACCGGGAGTTGGGGATATCACGATTTTTGGTGAAAAGGAATATGCGATGCGGTTGTGGCTCGATCCAAATGCACTGGCGAGTCGGCAATTAACCGTGACAGATGTGGCAACGGCACTGCGATCGCAAAACATTCTCGCCGGAGCCGGAACGTTGGGTCAACAGCCTGTGCCTCCAGGTCAAAGTTATGAAATTCCACTGCGAGTCAATGGTCAATTCAAAGATGCATCAGGATTTGAGAATCTCGTCATCAAAGCCGGGAGTGATGGCAACTTAATTAAACTCAAAGATGTCGGTCATGCCGAACTCGGCTCGGAGACTTACGCTAGTAATGCCAGAAATAATGGCAAGCCGGCGATCGGCATCGCAATTTATCAGTTACCAGGTAGTAATGCGCTGGATGTGGCGAAAAACGTGGAAGCGCAAATGAATGAACTGATGAAAGAGTTTCCGCCCGGATTACAAGCCAAGATTGTTTACGATACCGTTGGGTTTGTGCAAGCATCACTCGAAGAAGTAGTGAAAACACTTGTCGAAGCGATCGCGCTGGTCGTCCTGGTGATTTTTCTGTTTCTCCAAGACTGGCGAGCCACAATTATTCCGATTATTGCGATTCCAGTTTCGCTGATTGGCGCATTAGCATTTGCTTACGCGTTTCGATTCTCGTTAAACAATTTGACCTTATTTGGTTTAATTTTGGCGACAGGATTAGTCGTAGATGATGCAATTATCGTCGTCGAGGCAGTCGCCCGCAAAATTGAACAGGGAGTGCGACCGTTTCAAGCGTCAATCGAGGCAATGGAGGAACTTACTGGAGCAGTGCTGGCAACGTCGCTGGTGTTGATGGCGGTGTTTATTCCAGTAGCGTTTTTTCCGGGTTCGACTGGGAGAATGTATCAGCAGTTTGCGTTAGTAATTGCCTTTTCGATCGCCATTTCAGCGTTTAATGCGCTTTCATTCAGTCCCAGTATGTCTGCGATTTTGCTGCGTCCGCCACGACCCAAACGCGGCCCGCTTGGCTGGTTTTTTAACAAATTTAATCAAATTTTGGCATGGATCATTCAACGATATCTCGCGATCGTCAATTTTCTGATTCGCGTTCGTTACTTTGTGATTGGATTGTTTGTGGTCGGTTTGGCTGCGACTTATTTTATGTTCACCCATGTTCCGACCGGATTTGTTCCGAGTGAAGATCAGGGCATTTTATTAGGCATTATTCAAGCCCCGGATGGAGTTGCTCTTGGCTATACCGATCGAGTACTCGAAAAAGTTGAACAAGTTCTCCAAAAAGAACCAGAAATTAGTAACATTTTTGCGACTTCAGGATTTGGGTTTGCAGGCAGTGGGTCAAATCGCGGCGTGTTCTTTGCTCAACTCAAGCCGTGGGAAGATCGCAGCAAATCCGATCAAAGTGCGTCTGCAATTTTGACCCGAATTAATGGCGGATTTCAAGGGATTCCCGAAGCCGTAATCACCGCAGTCAGTCCCCCACCAATTCAAGGCTTTAGTACGTTAGGTGGATTTGAGTTACAGCTTGAAGACCGCACCAACGGGCGACTGACAATTGATGATTTTTTCGCCAATGCCCAAGCGGTTCTAGCACAAGCGAATCAAAAACCAGCCCTCAAAGGCGGTGTGTTTACGCAGTTTACTGCCAATACCCCACAGTTTCAAATCGACTTCGATCGCGATCGCCTCGAAGCACTCAACGTCAATTTTCAGGATGCTGTTAGTACACTTGGAACCGCCATTGGTTCGCAGTATGTCAACGATTTTATCCTTGGACAGCAGAGCTATCGCGTTTATGTTCAAGCAGACGGCAACTATCGGCGATCGCCGAATGATATTCGTCAGCTTTATGTGCGATCGGCAAATAATCAAATGGTGCGATTGAGCGAGGTTGCAACACTCACGCCAATTACAGGCCCATCTGTAATTAATCACTACAATGGCTTCCGCGCCATCGATTTGCAGGGCAGAGAAGCATCGGGTTACAGCAGTGGACAAGCGATCCAGGCAATGCAGCAAGCGGTGAGCCAAGCAGCAACACCGGGAGTTGGTAGTGACTGGATCGGAACTGCCCGCGAAGAATTAAGTGCAGGTAACTTGGGCATTCTCATTTTTGGCTTCGGGATCATTATGGTGTTTCTCACACTTGCCGCTCAGTATGAAAGTTACATCGATCCCACGATTATTTTGTTGACCGTACCGTTGGCGTTGTTAGGTGCGTTGAGTGCGCTGGCGTTGCGCGGTTTGGTAAACGATGTCTACGCGAACGTGGCGTTGGTAATGCTGATCGGACTCGCCTCGAAAAACGCCATTTTGATCGTCGAATTTGCTAACCAAGCCTACGAAGGGGGCATGGCGATTCGAGAGGCAGCCTTGACCGCAGCCGAAGAACGGTTTCGACCAATTGTCATGACTTCGAGCGCGGCATTGCTGGGATTTTTCCCTCTGGTAATCGCCACCGGAGCAGGTTCTGCCTCGCGCTGGTCGTTGGGAACGGCTTTGTTTGGCGGGTTACTCGTGGCAACGATTTTAAGTTTGCTCTTTGTTCCAGTGCTGTATGTAATCATTAAGACTTTGGAAGATCGCTTCTTGAAACATAAACCTGCTAATCGCTCCCAACCACCATCTCCAGATGGAAACGAGGATGGACAATCAACAGCGATGCCTTCTGATCAAGAGGCTTCTCTACGAGAGGCTACGCCAACGCCAACGGCAACGTCTTCTCCTTCTCCTATCGGAGACGCTGCGCGAACGGAGACGCTAACGCGAACGACGAACGCTCATCAACATTCATCTGTCATTATCAAGCAAAATACTGATGAGAACAGATCCAATGATTCAACTGATTGAAAAAGGAAATAGGGAATAGGGAGTTGGGGATTGGGCACAAGAGCAGAGGGGAAAGACTTACTACAACTTATCCTCGGTCACTGAGCGACTTGCCCTGAGCGTAGTCGTTCGCGTAGCGTCCCATAGGGAAGGGAGCCGAAGTGCTGCTCCCCTGCCCAACTCTGCTTTCTATTACAAGAGATAAAGATTAAGTTGCAACTTTAGGAGACGCTGAGACAATGTAGAGTATCCCCTAATAATTTAGCAACTTTATAAGCATTGGAGTAAAGCAAATGAATGCTAGATTGATCGCTTTCTCTGGTTTTGTGACAGCATTTCTCGGTGCAGGAATTGGTTTTATTGCTGCTAGTTTACTTCCTTGCCCTTACACGAGCCAAATGTATCAAAATTTGGAGCAAAAATACGCGATGGTTGGTGCAGTTGCTGGCTTGTTGATTGGTTCTAGTCAAGAAATGATTCGCGAACTCAAGCAAGAGCAAGATGCAGAAGAAAACTTGCTACGAGATTTGAACAAAGTTATTCACTCAAGCACAGATAAAAAAAATTACTGATCTGTTAGTGCAAGAGATTATTCTTTCAAAATACTTCCCTACACAACAACATTCTACTGAGGTAAAAAAAGTGGGAGAGTTGCCCTAGCTTTGCAGAAAAATTTTTCCTCCCGCTACCCTTGCTCAAGAACAAATTCCAATGCAAATGGGATAAGCAAACTATATCAGGCTGATCTTAAAAAATTTCTGTTGAATGCGATCGCTTTTTTCTCAAGGTTTCTGTAACAAAATGGATATTACAGAAGTAAAATAATGGCTGAAAATCATATAGTAATCCAAATTAAATTGCGAGAAACTATGGAGATTAAAAGTACCTATTTATAAGCTTTTCATTTTTTTTACTCTCTCAAGAAGGGGTTTTATTTGTATAGTCTTAATACTAAAAAATATACTAAACCTATGTAATTTATGAAATTTCACGTATGGTTTAACAGGATAAAAAAAGCTGGAAAACATTATGAGGATTACTGATTGCAGTATCTGTAATGAATTTTATTACTAACGATAGATGATTTTCTGTTCAACGAACTTGTATTTAATATTACAAATAGTGAAATACTAAATTTGTAGATAATTAATTTTCCTGCGCTACCAAGGAGTAATAATGGTTTTAAGTCAATATCAACGTGCTGTAGGCGTATTTACTCATCGTCGAGATGCAGAACAGGCACTACATGAGTTGAGAGATTCTGGCTTGGCGATGGAAAAAGTATCTGTAGTTGTACAGAATACAGACCGCAATTATGAGATTGGCGATCGTGAAATAGGTGATAAATCCGACGAAGGCGCAACAGTAGGAGGGCTTTCAGGGGGCGCTGTAGGTGGGTTAACTGGTTTATTAGTAGGTCTAGGTACTTTAGCAATCCCTGGAGTTGGGCCAATAATGCTGGCTGGGGCAGCTGCAACTGCTTTAGTTACAACCCTTGTAGGGGCAAGCATAGGTGCAGCTACTGGGACTTTTGCTGGTGCATTAGTTGGTTGGGGAATATCGGAAGAGCAAGCTAGAGCATATAACCAGCGAGTAGAGGTTGGACACTATTTAATAATCGTAGATTGTACATCTTTTGAAATTGCTAAAGTAAAAGCAATTCTCCTGCGTTGGGGTATTGAAGAGTTTGGCATTTACGAGCATCTCAACAGTGAACAGGGAACTACGAATTATCTGACCACCACGACTTCTGCTACTGCCATTCCTAATAAAAGTGGGATTTTGACTAAATATGCTGTTAGTGACTTTAATAACATAGATAATGTTGAAACTGCAATTAATGATATGTGTGCCGCAGGTTTCCCAGTAAACCAGATTTCCTTAATTTGCAAAGACTTTTCTGAATTTAAAGGGTCAACAGGCGTTAATTTAAGTGAGCGATTTGACGCTATGAGGCTAGGAATAGCAGATGAGTGGGCACGCTTTTACAACGAGCAAATTGAGCAAGGCAATTACATACTCATCGTTAGTGGCACAGACAATGAGCTTGATTATGTTAGCTCTATTTTGGGTAATTGCGGGGTTCAAGAAATTCAAATTTATGACCCAATGTTAATTCGTTCCTAAAAGCGAGTACCGGAAAACTTAACAATGAAACGCCCAAACCTTTGGTATGTAAGGATTATTGACCTTTGTATGTGTTTACTTTGAATATTCATCTTTAACTTTAGATTAACTCCATAACGTTAAGCGATCGCAGAACTTTTTGGTTTACTGACAAAGCGTATTTAAGTAAAAAATCTCTCTATGTGATGAAGAATCTAATATTAACTGTGAGTTAATGTTTTTGAATATACACAAACCTAGAGGTTTTGCTATGGCTCGCGATGTATTCGAGTTACCAGCACCGTCGGTTAACTCTATTGTTGGACATCTATTTGAACTTGGACAAGACCCATTAGGATTTCTTACCCGTTGTCGTGACTATGATGATATTGTTCCCTTACAGTTAGGGTTAACACCGACTTGTTTGGTAACTAATCCTGAATACATAGAAGAAGTTCTAAAAAATCGCAACGATTTTATTAAAAGCCGAGGCTTACGCGCATTAAAAAGCTTGTTAGGAGAGGGGTTGTTAAGCGCAGAAGGAGAATCCTGGTTTTGGCAACGTCGTCTTGCCCAACCAATATTTCACCAAAAACGGATTAATGGATATAGCCAAATAATGGTAGAGTACACCAACCGAATGCTTCAAACTTGGCATGATGGTGAAACTCATGACATTCATGCAGATATGATGCATTTGACGCTGCAAATAGTTATGAAGTGCATATTTAGCGCTGACATAGATGCAGGAGAAGCAAAAGTTGTTGCCAATGCACTAGATGTGGCAATGCAGTGGTTTGAAAGTAAGCGGCGGCAGAATTTTCTGGTTTGGGAGTGGTTCCCAAGACCTGAAAACATCCGTTATCGTCATGCTATTGCCCAAATGGATGAAGCTATCTACAAACTGATTCAAGAACGCCGTAACAGTGGGGAAAAAACCAATGATTTATTGACAATGCTAATGGAAGCGAAAGACGAAGAAACTCTTCAGCAGATGGATGATAAACTGCTGCGGGATGAAGTCGCCACCTTAATGTTGGCAGGGCATGAAACCACTGCAAATGCTTTATCTTGGACGTGGTTGCTCTTGGCACAAAATCCTGAAGTGCGTAAAAAATTAGAATTAGAGCTAAATCAAGTTTTGCAAGGAAAGTTACCAACACTCGAAGACCTTGGGCAGTTAGTTTATACACAGCAAATTATCAAAGAATCAATGCGGTTATATCCTGCAGTACCTCTCATGGGACGGCAAGCAGCAGTAGATACCCAAATTGGTGATTACGAAATTCCCCAAGGCATGGCAATAATGATTAGCCAATGGGTAATGCACCGTCATCCAAAGTATTTTGAGAATCCAGAAGCTTTTCAGCCAGGAAGATGGACACAGGAGTTTGAAAAGCAACTGCCTAAAGGAGTATATATTCCATTTGGGGATGGACCAAGAATTTGTATTGGTAAAGGTTTTGCTCAGATGGAAGCGGCTTTGTTATTGGCGACTATGGCTCAACGCTTCCAAATAGACTTAGTGCCAGGATACCCAATTGTGCCACAACCTTCAATCACTTTACGCCCGGAAAACGGGCTGAAGGTGCAACTCAAGCAGATTGTATCAGACGCTTCTAAAGACGCGAAACATCAACAAGTAGAAACTTCTTATTAAGAGTTGAATTTTATTTCTTAAATTCCAAAGTTCTTGAGTAATAGTGATTTATCTAATACTAAATCCCACATTCCGCACTTCAAAATGCAATACATTGATGTTTCAACTAATATTACCAATATCAACCATACTACTTGGTATTAATACTGAGAATAATTGGGAGGTGTGCGCTCGCTACATAACC
>NZ_CAXTNP010000055.1:0-32973 GCF_964245575.1 uncultured Nostoc sp.
GCATAAATTGAGGGGTGACAAGCACGCATCAGTCGATAACCCGCAACTTGGGTTACTATATTTCGGTGTATGATGAATCTCTAATTTTTGGGCAATTCGTCTCGCCTCGGCTGGGGCAAAAACTTCATACAATGCACCGATTGTATGAGTATTTAAGTTATCCATTACCAATGGAATTACCTCCGCTACCTCTTCCTTCGTGTACTTCGCGTCTTCTCTACGAGACGCGAAGCGCGAACGCGGTTCGTTCTTCTAACCTTCAGAACTAATGAGACAGACCACTCTTTGTGTAATTTTATTAAATTATGCAAAGAGTGAGGAGTTATGAAAATCCTAACTCCTCACTCTTTACTTTTAACTTGCTGAGAAATCCACTGCAAATAGGCTTGAGAACCGACAACAATTGGTAAAGCAATAATTTCTGGCACTTCATAGGAATGCAGTTCCTTAATTTTGGCCTCCATTGCAGGATATTGCGCCAAATCAGTTTTAATCAGTAATTGCCATTCTTGCTCTTTATGCAGTTCTCCTTCCCAGGTGTAAATTGAGTGGATTGGTAACAGACTCACACAAGCAGCAAGTTTAGCCTCCACAAGGGCATTTGCAATTGCTTCTGCCTGCTGCATGTTGCCAGCTGTCACCAATACCACACCATAGCCGCCAGCAGGTGTTTCCATAACCTCTAAACCGTCGTAGACAAGGAATAGACCTGACCATCTATCAGCAGTCGTGTGATGCCCTTAGCTTGCAAATGAGTCCGAGCCTTGTGGAGCATTTTACTATCAGGAACTTTAATCACGCGATCGCGCTTCGTAGAAAAACGCTTGGCGACGCGATGGTTATCAAACACCGGCAGAGTTCTTTGCTGGGTTTCCAGGCTGGGAATTTGCCCCAAGTCACCAAAGTCCTTCAGAGGTCGGGTAATTAATTCCGAAGAACGGTCAATCACCAAATAGCAAGTTTTCGGCAAATTGGCTATTGACAGAGGTAAAACTTGAACTGATGCTTCACCGGGTCTACGTTTTGTGACTAAAGGTCTTTGGTCATCCACGTCATCATCATCAAAGTCTTCTTCCTCAAAGTCATCATCATCTAAATCATCATCTTCTAAATCGTCCAAATCCTCTGATTCGTCTAGCAAATCTTCGCCCAACATCTGCGCGATGACGGCGGCTCCTGGATGTTCATTCTTTAGCGGTGGGATGGGGATGCTGACTATTTCTGGCGGCTTTTGCTCTGGAGTTTCTAACTTCTCTGTGACTCGGAGCTTTGGTTTTTCTGTCGCCGAGGGGCGTCGCCGCACCCGTCTACTAGCAGCGATTGACTCCGCCGTTTCCTCTGAGTAAAGTTGCTCCTCTACATGAATTACCCGACGTGGCTGCGGCTCAACCTTTGGTACTTCCACAGGTGGGCTTTCGATGGGTGGAACTTCTATCTCCGGTTCTGGTTGAGTTAGCAGAGGTAACTGCTCGTAGCTTACCTGCGCCCTACCCTCAGGAGTTCTCGCAGCCCGCTTTAAGGAGACTAAGTATTCATACTCATCTTCTGGCAAAGTGCTTTTGAGCAGGCGACTAATTGTCGAATTACTCACACCATAGCGGTCTGCCAAAGTTGAGGTTGTTTCAGCAGTCTCTCGATATAACTTAAGAATTTCTTGCTTGTCAGAGTCTGTTAGTTTTCTCACGGTAGATACCAAAAATCTTTACTAAGCTCGTTTTCGTCCACTGGTACGGCGCGTTCGTCTTAGTGATGCGTCATATTCTAAGACAGCGCCCATTCCAAATAACACTCCACTAAACACCCAAAACACTTCTAATATCTCTCCACTTTGATAATTGGGGCCTTGGGCATATTTAAACCACATATCTGCAATGTAAAGCGAAAAGGCCGCGGCTGCAATCATTCGCCAAGACTGGGAAACTCTTCCCCCCCAAAAGGCTAATAGCAGAGTGGTAGCAATAATTAACAAAATTACATCGCTAACTACGTAAAACCAATTCAAAATAGCGACTAGCAGTGCTGTGGGTTTTTCCTGTTGCATAGAAATCCACCATGCCAACAAACTACCGGACACTGCGATTGCTAACACAATTAGCCACTGCCATTTTTCCAGATTGATTCGCCTGGAAGCCACAGCTAAAGTCATGCCTGCACCAAGTAATAGATAAGTCAGTACAAAAAATATATCGCCTACAGACACATCCGGTTCATCTTTTAAAACTATTTCGGTATAGCCGAAAATTATCCCCCCAACAAAATAGGAAAGCATACCTAAGCCAATCAAGAGCCAAACATTTCGACCACTGACGATTTGCGGACTCAGCCAGTTCCTCAAGCATAAGATACCGGCAGCCAAATAAGCGAAAGCTTCAAAAATATTTGTGCCAATCACATACCACTGGGCGCGGCTTTCTATGCCATCTGCTCCGGGAACTTTGGCACTAAACAACAAAAAGTATAGCAGTGCCAGTACGGCCCAGCCAATATTAGCTAAGACAATGTTCTGAGTGTTGAAAATGGATTTAGAAAGGAACGAATTTTCGTAAAAGTTATTCATAAGACTTGACTATGTAGATGCTCTCTGGCAGTATTTTGAGTTAAAGGACTGTATATCTAGCACTGTGTCTGCTAAGTGATGCACAATCGGACACCAAAAGCAAGTGCCAGTGGCAGGAATTTTGTTACTGCCATAGTTTACCCAGTGGCGATTGATTTAGCCAAGTGATAAACAGCGATCGCTCGGCTTCTGGCATATCTTCTAGCTTATAAATCACTTGTTTGGTAAAATTAGCGTTGCCAAAATAACCCTTTCCTAATCGATGCAATTCTTGTAACAGGATAACTACATGATTTTCTTGCCAATTAGGTATTTTGGCTGTCGGTAACGGATTAGTAGATACCAAATATTTAACTGCTTCTAGGGAAGATGCTTGGGGAAATTGTTTCTGCTTGAACACCTCCGCAATATCTTTTTCAAATAATGCAGCTTGCCTAGCACCTAAAAACTCTTCGATATCTATAGAAACACCTTGTAACAGCAAAATACTGGCTTGGATTAAAATCGCCGTTTTGCCATGACCACCTGTGTCAATATCCAGTTGCTCTAAACGGATTTTACCCCAAACACTAAAGCGTTCCGGTTCCTCCAGTAAAACACAGGCTTTACCTCGGTTATCCGTTAATTCTCTCCATAAGGCTCTAGCTTCTTCCTCTTGACTAGCTTTGAAGACACTAATCAAGCGAAAAGTCTGCCCTTGATAACTGAGGATCGGCACCTGCTGATCCTTTTTTGGGTGCTGAATGCTTGATATTTCAACATCCTGCCGTTTGAGAATAAACATGGCACTAGCAAATAACTCCTCACAGGGGCACTCTTAATATGGAATATATAATGGCATTTGACAGCATCGCCAAGGCTGAAATTACCTAGCATACTGTGAGAATGAGCCTAGCGATCGCTAGATCCTTCCCGAAGGTGGCCGCCCAGAGAGCGTTGGCGTTAACAGGCAAATAATCCCTTGACAACTCAATATATCTAGACCAATACTCCATCTGTTTCGTTTTTAGTGTAGATTAACTAACTAGCGACTAGCATCTTAGCCTTGCTAGTAGTAAATCTGCAATTTTCGATTGCTTCTTGGTAGGTAAAGACGATATAATAATGTAGATGACTCTTTTGGGAGCCATGAATTTATGGTGGGCGCGTAGCTCAGTGGATAGAGCCACGGATTTCTAATCCGTTGGTCGCAGGTTCGAACCCTGCCGCGCTCGTTTTAACTTAATACGAACCTTAAAGAAGGCTTTTTATGGTAATTTACCTAATAGGCTTGAGAGTTCACATAAATGCACCACACAAAAGATAAGGGCGATTTAGCAGCTGCTAAAGTGATAGCAGATTTAGTCGAGAAAGAATATTCGGTTTTTGTACCAGTAGTAACTGAACATGCACCCTTTGATTTGATTGCCTACAAAAATGGCAAATGTTACAGAATTCAAGCTAAATACAGTTGTGATGGCACACTGAAAAATAAAAGCAATTGGGCAGACAAGAATGGTTGTCATGAGAAAAAGTACAAATCTGATGACTTTGATTTCTATGGCCTTTATTTGCCAGATATAAACAAAGTAGTATATCCATCAATCAAGTTTGGCGGTTGCGGTATCAGGACAACCCCACCTAAATCACCCAATCCTTTTTATTGGTGGGAAGATTTTACAGATTTAACTGAAGTAGCACTTAAGAGAACCTACAAGGAATTTGGCGTTGATTTGACAACCAGAAAGGTTAACCCAGATTCTAGAATTCATACCAGAAAAGTTGAAAGGCCATCAAAAGAAGAACTAGGAAAACTAGTTTGGGAAAAGCCAACTGCACAAATCGGGAGAGATTTTGGCGTGTCTGATAAGGCTGTAGAAAAATGGTGTAAGGCTTATGGGGTAGAAAAGCCACCTAGAGGGTATTGGGTGAAAAAGGCTTATGGAAATATAGAAGGACAGTTAACAGTCCATACCGAAACGTTCTCTAGAATAGAGTTTTAGCTTTTTTATAAAAATTATAGCCTTGGCGATATCACCTGTGGAAGAAGAAAACTTTTAAATATATTCACGTAGACTAAAAAAATATTTATCAAATTAAACCCTCTGGTTTCCAGATAGAGGGGCAATGAGAGATTATTTTTCAATAAAATTGGGAATACTGAGTTAAGACATTCCAGCGAATATAATCATGTCAACAAATAAGTTAATTTATGGGCGTGACGGTAGCAGAAATATTTTAATGGAAGCTTTAACTACAGTTCAGTCACGTTTAATTATAGTTTGCCCTTGGATAACTAATGAAGGTATTGAAGATGTTACACCTATATTTGAAAAGCTTTTAAAGGATAAAGTTCAGATTAGCATAGGTTGGGGTAATCAAAAAGATATTTCTAAAGTTGATTATGGTGATTATCCTGAAACAGAAACTTTAAGAGTTAGACTAATGAAATATTTAGGTTGGAAATATTTGGGAATTTATCAATTACAACGATTGGAGAAACTTTTCCCGGATTTATTTGAATTAAAGTTAATTGGCACACATGAAAAATATTTAGTCTGTGATAAATTATTTGCATTTACAGGAAGTCATAATATATTGACCTCAAAAGGTTTATATGGAGATTATGAGATAGGTTTACGTATTACAGAATCTTCAATTATTAATGAGTTAATAGATCATTTTGATGAGTGCTTTTCTTGGGAGAAGGATAAATGGAATTTAATATACCCTAATTGATAACTAGAAGAGTCGCTACCAACATAGTTGTATGGTGCTTGCATTTAGGTATCATGTTTATTTTCTACTAGCATGATACCCATTTGATACCCAAAATTTTGGATTCATAGTCAAATCATAGTCAAAAAATAAGCTGATACCCAAAATTCTGTTCTGATAGCCAAATCATAGCCAAAATCATAGTCAGAATAGTCAAAAATGCAAGTAAGAAAGTTAGCTTTTCAACATCCAGATTCCTTCAAAACCCTGAAACCCTTAACTTTACGTCGATTATTTCATTAATGTAAAAAGCCCGTGACGAGGATTGAACTCGTGACCTCACCCTTACCAAGGGTGTGCTCTACCACTGAGCCACACGGGCAAAATATAACTTTGATTTTTCAGTTGTAAGTTACAATGCTGGGAGCTTTGCTCTTTACCCAGCTATTATAACTTATAACTTCGTAAGTGGTGGGCCGGGCTGGATTTGAACCAGCGTAGGCGCTAGCCAACGGATTTACAGTCCGTCTCCATTAACCACTCGGACACCGACCCGATTTGTCTCACGATTTAAAATCTTAGCATCATGTTTTATAAATTGCAAGTGATTAGAAAAAATAACATCTGGTAGAGACGCAGTTTTATTGCGTCTCTACCAGATGTATACAAAATACCAGTTACACACTCATCTTCAGCATTCGTTGCATTGGTCGCAGTGCCGCAAGCCGAATATCCTCTGACATGGTAATTTCGGGAGTACGATTTTTCATTGCCCAGTAAAGCTTTTCTAGGGTGTTTAACCGCATAAACGGACATTCGTTACAAGCACAATTATTCATCGGCGGTGCAGGAATAAAATGCTTGTCAGGAGCTAATTTTTGCATTTGGTGAATGATTCCAGGCTCCGTCGCAACGATAAATACTTTGGTAGGGCTGTTTTGACAATACTTGAGTAAAGCGGCTGTGGAGCCAATAAAGCTGGCGTGACGCAATACACTACTTTCACATTCTGGATGTGCGATCGCCTCTGCTTGTGGGTGGGCAATTTTTAACTGGACAATTTTCTTTTCCGAAAAGGTTTCATGGACAACACAGCTACCTTGCCACAGTAGCAAATCTCGTCCAGTTTGTTCCATAACATAGCGCCCCAAATTCCGATCTGGGGCAAAAATAATCGGCTGTTCCTTTGGTATCTGCTCTACAATCTTGACAGCATTGGAACTAGTGCAAATAATATCGCTCATCGCCTTGATATCAGCAGAGCAGTTGATATAAGACACCACCAGATGATTCGGATGCACTGCTTTAAAAGCTGCAAACGCTTCTGGTGGACAACTATCTGCTAAAGAACAACTAGCATTCAAATCTGGTAAAAGTACTAATTTATCGGGATTAAGTATCTTTGCTGTTTCTGCCATGAAGTGAACACCAGCAAAGACGATCGCATCCGCATTGGTTTTTTCTGCGGCTCTTGCCAGTTGTAATGAATCCCCAATAAAGTCGGCAATATCCTGAATATCTGGCTCTTGATAATAATGTGCCAGGATAACTGCGTTGAGTTCTTTTTTGAGACTTTCAATAGCGGCAAACAAATCTAGTGGTAGTTCACCCAGTTGGGTTTTTTCTTGTTGAGCTAGGGCAGTGGTAAACACAGTTAGGGGTGCTTTAAGTTGCAAATTTATGTCCTGTGAAATCAATTATAGTAGTTTTTACCAAAAATGGTGGACGGTTGATATTTTCGGGTTGTGTCCAAATCGGGCTGAGTTTCATATCCTGGAGATAGACGGCAAGGAAAGTGGCATGACCAGTCAGAAAACTCAATTGATAAACCTCAAAATTGCTGTAATTGGAGATGTTCACGACCAATGGGAAGTGGAAGATGGTATTGCACTCAAACATTTGGGTGTTGACTTAGCGCTGTTTGTGGGGGATTTTGGCAATGAATCGGTGGAAGTGGTCAGAGCGATCGCCTCTCTCGATATTCCCAAAGCAGCCGTGATGGGCAACCACGATGCTTGGTACACCGCCACCGAATGGGGACGTAAAAAGGCTCCTTATGACCGCTCTAAGGAAGACTGGGTACAAGAACAGCTCGATTTATTAGGCCCGTCCCATGTCGGTTACGGTAAGCTAGATTTTCCCGCTTGGAATTTAACTGTAGTGGGGGGTCGTCCCTTTACCTGGGGTGGCCCGGAGTGGAAATTCGCGGAAATCTGTAAAGAACGTTACGGTGTGACAAGTTTGGAAGAATCTGCCAATCGCATCTTCAAAGCAGTTAAAGGCGCCGCTTACGAGACGATTATATTTTTGGGTCACAATGGGCCTAGTGGGTTAGGCGATCGCCCCGAAGACCCCTGCGGCAAAGACTGGCATCCAATTGGTGGCGACTTTGGCGATCCAGATTTTGGCGAGGCGATTTCTCAAGCCTTGACTGCTGGTAAAACCATTCCTCTGGTGACATTTGGTCATATGCACCATACTCTAAGACATACTAAGGTGCTGCGGAAATCTATCTTTAGAAGTCCAGAGGGGACAATTTACTTGAATGCAGCCACTGTGCCGAGGATTGTGGAAAATGACAGCGAGAAGTTGCGTAATTTTTCCATTGTCACCCTAGAGGCGGGTGTGGTTTCGCAAGTTTCCCTAGTTTGGGTGGGCAATGACTTCCAGGTGGCTTCAGAGGAAATTTTGTACGAGCGATCGCCTAGTGTGTCGTAGACATTCGCATTCGGTAGTGCAATCTGCGTAGATGATAGGATATAGTATTATCTGTCAGCTTTAGTGCTAAACAACAAAAGCGCCTGAATAGCGTCTGAAAGTAGGGTAGGCACGAGTTTGACAGATTTATTGGAGAGGTGGCAGAGTGGTCGATTGCGTCCGACTTGAAATCGGATGAGGCTAAAACCTCCGGGAGTTCGAATCTCCCCCTCTCCGTTGAGGAATTAAAAATTGAAAATTAAAAATTAAAAATTGAGGAGGATGAGCTTAGGTGGAGCCTTTGGTGGAGATGATGATGGCACCAAGAATTTTTGTAAGTTCTTCAGCTTCGGTTTGGAGTTGACTAATTCTTTCTTGAGGTACTATTTCGGAAGCAATCAGTAACCTTAACCAATACCGAGTTTCACGGGATTCTTTTAGTGCAATCATGAGCTTGCTGATAAAATCTGCTTTGCTTTGAGCAGCTTGTGCTTCTTCTACATTAGCTCCAATGGATGTTCCTGACCTC
The DNA here is from genome assembly GCF_964245575.1 of uncultured Nostoc sp. Taxonomy (GTDB): domain Bacteria; phylum Cyanobacteriota; class Cyanobacteriia; order Cyanobacteriales; family Nostocaceae; genus Nostoc. The sequence goes on from NZ_CAXTNP010000055.1 coordinate 8,481, forward strand.
AACAACTGTTGAGCAAGGGTTCGCGCTACTCCTGGTTTGTCATCTAAAAACTGGCACAACTTGACTATGCGAACTGAAAAAGTAAAAGTGCGATCGCAAATATCTTTGTTTTGCCGTTAGAGTCAATGTAGAAGCGATCGCTTTTCCTCACTATATATTTAACCCCAAAGTATTGGATGAGACTAAACATCTCGATACATCAGGGTTGGGGATGAGGTTCAGACTGTATTGCACCGAAGTGAGAATCGCTTGGAATGATTAAGTTGCCTGATCGATTTTTTGCACTTCTTGATCAGATAGTTTCACATTGATAGCTTGTGCTGAGTCTTCAATGCTAGAAACCTTGCTAGCACCAGGAATTGGCAAAATAGCAGGCGACTTGGAACGTAACCACGCCAAGACGATATTATATACTGATACGCCTTTTTCTTTAGCTAAGTTAGCGATCGCAGGGATATCTTGTAAGTCCTGATGACGACGCCTACCACCAAAGGGACTCCAAGGCAAAAAGGTCAATCCTTGCTGTTCGCAATACTTCAGCACGCCGTCATTTTCTGGCTGTCGTTGCCAAGGGCTGTATTGATTCTGCACCGAAACAATATCCACCACATCCCGCGCCCGCTTAATTTGCTCAACGGAAAAGTTAGAAACTCCCACAAATCGAATCAAACCTACCTCCACTGCTTCTTTTACAGGTGCAAGGGATTCTTCAATTGTGTAATTAGCATCGGGAGAATGGTATTGCCACACATCGATGGGTTTAGCACCACCAAACGCCTCAAAGCTGACTTGAATTGTTTGGCGCAAATGTTCTGGGTTGCCGTTGCTTGTCCAGTTTTCATTAGGACGCATCAACCCGCCCTTCGTTGCCACAATTACTTGGCTAACATCGCCTTTGTAACTAGTAAGTGCCTTGTGAATTAGCCGCTCGTTGTGGTGCTTATCTGACTCATCTTTGCAGTAAGAATCGGCAGTGTCAATAAATGTAATACCCAGATCCAAGGCCCGATGGATAACTTGGATTGATTCTGATTCGGGAGGACGATTATAAATTGACATGGGCATACCACCCAAACCGATCGCACTCACAAAGATACCAGTTTTTCCTAGCTGTTTGGTTTCCATGCTTCTAGCTCTAGCTTCCTGCCCCAATTATCTACCAGCTAGCCAAAGCTTGTTTAGCGATTCATTATAAATCCTCCCTAGTACTTAGACTTGGCAATTAGTGAATGGGCTATGAGGGGAATACTCTACTCAGGGGTTAAGTATTCCATACACAGGCACAGATGAAAATTGTAGAAGATACTCTTACCAGATTGCAGCTAAAATATCAACTACAAATACCTACTTTGTCAGTTTGTCTAATTAAGCTATGTTTGGTAAATAGAATAAGTAGCTAGCCTAGATAAGCGGCTGTTATTCCACACTTGACATAAAGCATTGTGAGTGCAAAACGTCTGCCAGAAACCATTGCCCATGTCAGAATTACTCGCCAATCCTGGCAACACGGCTTTCTTGAAGGTGAAGTGAGTGCGGGTGAGTTTGAGTGGCATTTCCAGTGGCATTTTCGCCGGGGAGAACTTGCCGTCAAGCCTTCCCAAGGCCGCGCCTTAATCAAAGAACCCCTTGGTCGATTTTTGGAGCAACAAGATTATCAGCTAGAGCCTGGAGGAGATTATGCTTTTACTATTCGGGCAGAACTTTAAAAGTTAGGAGCCATTCAATTTTGGATTTTGGATTTTGGATTGAAGAAAAAATCTAAAATCTAAAATTGGTTGACTGCCGATTCAGTGAGGCGATTTAAGTATCTTTCGATTAAGAGGATGGCAACAATGTCATCTATAGGTCTTGGTGGCTGTCGCAGACCTTGTGGCAATAGCTTTATTAGCCCTTTGGGCGGGAACATTTGCCAATAGCGATCGCGTGCTTGTAAGGTTGTGTAGCGCTCATCGACTAAAATAATACTCAAAGGTTCTGTCAATTCCTGATATAATTGCTGTTTCCACTGCTTGGCTGTAGTTTGGTCGCCCATCACCATCAAAGAGATCGGAAACTTTTGACGCAGTGTCTCAATAGTAGCGATCGCCTCTTTTGCTAGCACGACCTGATGATAATGCAGTTGCCGATCCAGTCCCATTACCGCTAAACCACACTTATCTCGACCTGGATCAAACCCTAATATGACTGGTTGCGTTGGTGAAAATTCCCGAAAAGTCATAAGAAATTAAAAATTAAAAATTAAGAATTAGAAATGAATAAATACAATCACAGCAATTATTTTGACTGCTGTATGATATGTTTAAATCTTACTAATAACAGTGTGCAAATAATTTTTTAAGTACTAAAAATAATTTGTCCGTTAATTATTGCCACTAATTTTACTCTCAATGGCCCGGCTGTATAAGTGTCCTCTGCTGCGATCGCTTTTATCTCCAATGGTTCATTGTACTGTCTTAATTGGCTGACAAAGCGTAAGAAAGTGCCTTCTACTTGCACATTTTCGACAATTCCGGCATTACGGGCACGAAATTGGGAAGCAGAAATCAGTATTTCCAGTCGCTGCTGTAATTGATAGGATGTCATGGTTTTGGAATCAGCAGTAGTCGTTGCCAGCACTGCACCTCCTGAAAAAACCAGTTGATTGCGAGCTGTATCGGTGAAGAATTCTATCTGCTTTTCTCCTCTGACGTAATTACCAGCCGAGAAAATTCGCACCACGTATTCTTGACCATCGCCAATCGGCTTGCTCAATTGGTCAACCCTATCCTGGGTTACGCGCAATAGCTCTACATTTGCCGGATTTGCACCAGGCTCACTTAATTCGAGGTTGGCGTTGCGATTGGCTTCTTGTAAAAGTTGTACCACTGCTTGACGAGCAGCACCAGGTTGGGTAACACGAATTACAGCAGCAGAGAGAACTTGACCGCGAACTAAGGCGAGCTTACCTAGACGCAGGTCGCGGTAGGACTGATAATATTTTTCCAGCCTTGCAACTTCTAGTTCTAGTTGCTCTTGTTGTGCTTCCAATTCTTTAAGGCGCAATTCCCGTGTGGCAATCACTTGCTCTCGTGCTGCAACTTCTACATTACGCTTTTGAATCAATTGATCGAGTTGGGAAATTTTTTGATCGCGCACTTCTATGGCTTCTTGGCGATTAGCAAGTTCGCGATCGCGTTTTTCAATTGCTGTTTTGGCTTCGTCAATAGCTTTTTTAGCTTCAGCGTACAGTCGTTGACGTTCTGTCTTCAGTAGTTCAACTGCCGCTTGTAGCTCCTTTCTCTGATTGTAAACGCTTTGCAATTCAGCTATAGCTTTTTGATACTGAGTTACAACTTGTCCTAGCTGGCCTTGAGTGCGTTGGAGTTGAGTTTGAGTTTGAGCTTGTTGACTAATGGTGCGGTTCAACTGAGCTTGTGTTTGGCGTTGTTTGGCATTCGCCGCCTGCAAATATTGATTAATCACCTGCAAGTCTTGTTGTGCTTTTGCTTGGGCAATTCTTGCTTGATTTAGCTCACTCTCTACCTGACTTTTCTGAGTTTCTGCGGTTTTTAGCTGTTCCCGCTTCTGTCTGAGGTCTGTTTGAATATCTTCTAACTCAAAGACTCCCTTTCGCAAGCCTTCGTCGGCAGCGAATAAAATTCCTAAAGTTGATGCTGAAATCAAACCGCCCGTAAAAATAGTTACCAGTACAGCAGTATTTTTTGGACGCAGGTTAAAAAGTGAGAGGCGGGCTTTGCCAACTCGTGTGCCGATGCGATCGCCCACGGTTGCAATGACGCCTCCCAGAATTAAAATTGCTGCGATGAGGATGTATCCGGTGGTCATCTTTAGCTACCGAAATCCTTCCAGATACAGCCTACTACTTTTAAGCATTGTCTGGAAAGAAGTGGAAATTGGCAATAGCTGAAATTACTCAATTTTAGATTTACCTCTAGCTATTAGTGTCATTTTTCAAAATAGAACACGTGCCGATTCCCCTTTCTCCAATTTCTTTTATGTGAATTGCCTACTTAAGGTAACAGGTTTGTGTACAGTAATCTTCTTTTTGTGGATAGAAATCATCTTCTTTTCACGCAAATCCCCTAGTAGCCTAGTAACGGTAACACGAGTTGAACCAATTGCTTCTGCGATCGCTTGATGAGATAACTTCAGATCAATTGTGATCCCATCTGCACAAGGAACCCCAAAATCCCGACAAAGAATTAGCAAAAAACTCACCAACCTAGAACCCATATCTCGGTGAGCGAGAGTTTCAATCATCATCTCCGTTTGTAAAATGCGCGAAGACAGACCTCGCAGCATTAACATTGATAATTCTGGATTTTCCTTGAGTGCTTGCTCCACTTGTTCAATTGGTGCTGACAGTAATTCGACAGGGGTAAATGCAACCGCATGGTAAAACCTATCCGACTTATTTCCCGTCAGCAATGACAATACACCAAAAACACTATTTTCCCGCAGCAGCGCTACCGTTATTTCCTCTCCTGCCTCGTACACCCTGGAAAGTTTAACAGCACCTTTCAAAAGAAAATAAACTCGTTCGGCAGGATCGCCAGGAAAAAAGATCGTTTTATTGCGTTCAAACGTTTCCACAACTGGCGGAAACGCCCCGGTCGCCATCTGACGAAATACATTTGCTAGGGCTTTATCTTGTGTCACGATCATCTCCCTTCCCCTACCCAATGCCGGAAAAACAAAAACTGATTACCTAAGAATACACCCGAAAATTGAATAAAGCACCGTCAACCTTTCTGTACTTTCCTATACTCAAACTAATCTCTTCATAACTCTTTGTTTATAATGATACATAATTGTTGATCCTTTCAGCTACTAATTGTTGATAAGTACTTCCAATAGCTGTATTAAAAAGGGTTTTTTAAAGAACAAATAAAGTTATTTTGAGAATATCTTTAGGAAAAATCAAGATTTTTGTCATAGCAAACACTCTTACCAATATTCATTTTTGCAAATCCTGTATAAAACAAAGACAAAACGTGCCTCAGATTCTAGTATGCTCCTAGATGATCGATCGCATTAACAATTTCTATGCTAAATCTGACTGGAAAAAATGCCCTTGTTACAGGTATTGCCAATAACCGCTCGATCGCCTGGGGCATCGCCCAACAGCTGCACAAAGCCGGAGCAAACCTGGGTATTACCTATCTGCCCGATGAACGCGGCAAGATGGAGAAAAAAGTTGCGGAATTGGTAGAACCCCTCAACCCCAGTTTATTTCTTCCCTGTAATGTCCAAAATGATGAACAGATTCAATCTACCTTTGAGACAATCCGCGAACAGTGGGGAAAGCTAGACATCCTTATCCATTGTCTTGCCTTTGCCAGCAAAGATGATTTGACTGGAGATTTTAGCCAAACTTCTCGTTCTGGCTTCAACACTGCCTTAGAAATCAGTACCTACTCGCTGGTGCAATTAAGTGGTGCAGCTAAACCTTTGATGACAGAGGGAGGTAGTATCGTTACCCTCACATATTTAGGCGGTGTCAGAGCAATCCCTAACTACAATGTTATGGGAGTTGCCAAGGCGGGCTTAGAAATTAGTGTGCGTTACTTGGCTGCTGAACTAGGGCCACAAAATATCCGCGTCAATGCCATCTCCGCAGGCCCCATCCGCACTTTGGCATCTTCAGCAGTGGGTGGGATTTTAGATATGATTCATCATGTAGAAGAAGTAGCTCCCCTAAGACGCACCGTCACTCAGCTAGAAGTGGGCAATGCTGCCGCTTTCTTATGTAGTGATTTGTCTAGCGGTATTACCGGACAAGTTCTATATGTAGATGCAGGATATGAAATTATGGGAATGTAATTAGGGACTGGGTATTGGGAAGAATTTATTCCCCATTCCCCATGCAAACAACTAATCGCCAAGTTAATTCAAACTACGACCAGTCAACTAAAATCCCTCGGATTGCCACTGTTCACCGCACCACTGGGGAAACTGCTGTGCAAGTTACCATCAATCTGGATGGTAGAGGAACTTGCACCGCAGCAACTGGCATTCCGTTTTTAGATCACATGTTGCATCAAATTGCCTCCCACGGGCTGATTGATATAGATGTTCAAGCCAAGGGAGACTGGGAAATTGATGATCACCACACCAACGAAGATGTAGGTATTACCTTGGGCCAAGCTTTGAACCAAGCACTAGGCGACAGAAAAGGTATTGTCCGCTTTGGTAATTTTCTTGCGCCACTGGATGAAGCCTTAGTTCAGGTAGCACTAGACTTTTCTGGACGCCCTCACCTTAGCTACGGCTTACAAATTCCTACTCAGCGTGTAGGAACCTATGACACCCAACTAGTGCGCGAATTTTTTGTGGCACTCGTGAATCATAGCCAAATGACACTGCACATTCGGCAACTGGATGGCATTAATTCCCATCACATTATTGAAGCGACATTTAAGGCGTTTGCGAGGGCAACGCGGCTAGCGGTGGAAATTGACCCTCGCCGTACTGGTTTAATTCCCAGTTCTAAAGGCGTTTTGTAAACCTAGCCAGAATTACTTGCCAGGGCTGACATTTGCTGACATTTATAGTGTTAATTCAGCTACTCTATTAGCGATAATTGACACACTGCTCTGTGATGGTTATTATCAGCCTACTGGGTAACTTGTAATTAATGCCAAGTTGGTAATTAGTAATTGAACCGAGATGAAGTCTGTTGCAGATGACCCTGATTCTCAACTTAATACGACAGACACTCCGCCAGTAGTCCTGACTTCTGAGTTACGAAAAGTCTATCGCACTGGTTTTTGGCTAAATCAAAAAGTTGTATCTCTCAAAAACTGTTCTTTAACAGTTTACAAAGGCGAAACCTTTGGGCTGCTGGGGCCAAACGGTGCTGGGAAAACCACCCTTTTAAAATTGTTGCTGGGAATTATTCGTCCTACCTCTGGACGGGGATTATTATTTGGTAAGCCACTAGGCGATCGCACTATCAAGCAACATATCGGCTATCTGCCGGAAAATCCTTATTTATATGACTATCTCACTGGCTGGGAATTTTTGCAGCTAGCCGCCGGGCTATTCCAAATTCCCCAAAGTGTCCAACACCAACGCATTCCCCAACTGCTGGAATTAGTGGGTTTATCCCAAGCCGATGCCCGCAAAAAGCTGCTGCGTCGCTATTCTAAAGGAATGCTACAGCGTGTCGGTATGGCACAGGCGCTAATTAACGAGCCAGATTTGGTTTTTCTTGATGAACCGATGTCTGGTCTTGATCCGGTGGGACGCTACCAAATGCGGGAAATTATCCTGGCGCTAAAAGCTGCTGGTAAGACAATTTTTTTCAACAGCCACGTTCTTAGTGAAGTAGAACAGATTTGCGATCGCATTGCCATCCTCGCTCAAGGTGAATTAATTTGCTCTGGTTCCCTCAATGAACTCTTAGGCAGAAACAACACATATCACGTCAAAGGTCAAGGTGGTGACTGGGAAATTCTTAAAAAATGGATACCCACTCTCAGATTTAAACCTGATGGTTCCTGGCAAGGTACACTACAAGACGATTACTATGATTTTCTTGCCAGTCTTCGTCTCATGGAGGGTAAAATTATTGCCATGAACTTGTCGCGTTACTCCCTAGAAGAGTTTTTTATTCAACAAATCCAAAGAAAAAATGACTCACTGAATTAATCTTGTTGCCAAATAGGAAATTTGGGGTTGCATTGAGGAAAAAAAACCAAAATTTCTGCCTTTTTGAATTCATCTTTCCCAAGCCAACCGACAAAAAATCAAATTCCGATCTCTTCAGGACTTACTCACTGTACAAAAGAATTATGTTGTGTATCAACGTAAATACGTCGTTTCAGGTTTTTATTAATCATTCTTTGATGGGAAGTAGACTCGCGCGGTAGGGGCAATACCCTGCCTTAAGCTGCTTTGCGTCTACATGAATTGCCCCTACGACAAATGTAGTTTTTAAAATCATCCATATTTGCTCTTTCCTGTCAATGCGTAAGTTATAGTCTTTTTCAGGTTATTTATATTTATTTAATGAACTTGTTCATAATTTTGGTACTCATAGCAGATTTTAAACCGCAGTTGAAATGTCATAAAATTTTCTTTCACAATAAAATTTTCTTGGTCACTGCCTTATTGATTAACAGATAATTTATTGTATCAACTGTGTTTATTTGCGGAAGTCCCTAATATTTTTTTAGAATTACTATATTCAAGTTTGCTTAACTTTAAATTAGCTTCACTAAAAATTCAAATTCAATAAACAAATTTCCTCCTGAAAATGACACTTTTCGAGGAAAATAAGAGTGTTGGGGAACTTGAATACTTAGGTATAGTCCAAATAAAAATGTTTAGACAGTACATTATTGATTGTAGTTTCAGAGTCTCAGGTAAATATGCTTAATACAAGTTTCTTTAAATTCCTAACTCAGCCAGTTGTGGGTGTGGCTTTGTTAACTGCTGTCAATGCCGTTGTGCCATTTGCCAGTTTAGCTCAGGGACAACCATTACCACCAACAACACAAACACCAACTACATCAACACAATTAGATACTAATTATTCATTAGGAGGCGGCGATCGCATCCGTGTAAATGTATTTGAAGTACCTGAATATACAGGTGAATATCAAATTCCTCCAGGTGGAGCAATCAACTTACCTTTAATTGGCAGTGTGTCAGTCCTCGGTCTAACAACTGAACAGGCTGCTGACGAAATTGCTAGAAGATATGCTCGCTTCCTGAAACGTCCCTTGATCTCAGTCAATTTGTTATCGTCTCGTCCCATCAATATTTTCGTTGCCGGAGAGGTGACACGTCCAGGGGCTTACACCCTGAGCTTGAGCGGAGGCGCGGGAGATAATCCAGGCGTACAGTACCCCACTGTATTAGCCGCACTGACAACAGCGCAGGGGGTAACCCTAGCTGCGGATGTGACTCAAGTTCAATTACGGCGTAGAATAGGGCGCTCCTCAGAGCAAGTTGTCAGTATCAATTTGAAAGAACTCATCCAAACAGGCAGGTTATCACAGGATATTACCTTGCGGGATGGAGACACTATAGTTGTGCCAACTGCAACCAACTTCAACGTGGCAGAATCCCGCAATATATTTGCAGCTAACTTTGCCGCTAGCCAAACCACACCCCGCACAGTAACAATTATCGGTGAAGTTAACCGTCCCGGTTCCTATCTTGTCACCCCAGGTAATACAGATGCACAGGGGGGAAGCGCAACCACTAATAGTGGCACTGCTTCTCCCTCTGGTCTACCAAATGTGACGCGGGTAATTCAACTAGCTGGGGGAATTACAGCACAGGCTGATATTCGTAATCTCAAGCTACGCCGACCTACAAGAACCGGCTCAGAACAAGCTATAGATATCAATCTTTGGCAATTATTGCAAAGTGGTGACGCCAATCAAGATATTATTGTGCAAGACGGAGATACAATTGTTATTCCGACGGCAACTGAAATCAACCCCGCAGAAGCCACTCAATTAGCTACCACTACTTTGTCTCCTGCACGCATTCAAGTTGGTGTGGTAGGTGAAGTTAAAAAACCAGGGTTAACAGACGTTCAGCCGAATAGCTCTTTAAATCAAGCTATACTCGCTGCTGGAGGATTTAATGATGCCAGAGCTAGTAGTGATTCTGTTGATTTGATTCGCCTCAACCCTAATGGTTCTGTAACTAAACGTATAGTAAAAATGGATTTCTCCGCTGGGATTAATGAGCAAACTAATCCTATACTCCGCAATAATGACGTTGTAGTAGTCAACCGATCTGGTTTAGCTAAAACCGGCGATACCACAAACACTATAGCTGGGCCTCTAGGTGTTATATTTAGTATTTTGAGGGTGTTCGGACTCTATTAGTATTTTGAGGGTGTTCGGACTCTAGTTTAAAATACAAATGTGAATTGGGGACGTTGGTCAAATCTCTCCGTCCCCAAAATCGCACTATGTATGAGTTAAGGCTCAATAGTTAAGAGTTAATATAGCCCTACTTTATCATTTGTGAGAGAAAAAAGTTGAAAAGCTTATAAATAGGTATTTTCATAAAAATAAGATGACAACTCATTATCCATGTAGGTGAAGAAATCTACCCAAGCAACCATGCTTAGACAGGTAGAGATATTAGGGAAAGATAAAGGCGCAATCCTGAAATCATAACCTACCCCACAATAAACTAAATCCTACTGTCCCGGTGCGGGATTAGAAGCACACAAAACTACCAAGACAACTTGGTAGCCTCTACATCAACGACATAGAAAAAAACTATAGACTCATAATGGCAGTATTAAATTCAGTAGATCGAAAAGTTTTCCAGAACCCTGAAGAGCCGTTCATTTTAGTTTAGAAACACAATTTGCCGCAATCCTGTTATAGTCTGCTTTTCAAGGAACGGGCGTTGTTGGTGGGTTAAGAATGCAGTGCAAGCGATCGCGATCATCAGCCCCAAAACGTTGCCTGAAACCCTGATTATTTCGTCAACTTACAAAAGTTTTTGATCTACTGAGTTTTATTGATCGTGCGTAAAACCACGTCCCCTTGTAGGCGGGGATGTAAGCACGGTTAAATAATGGGGTGACGCTCCTGCGTCGCTAACGCTGCGCTATCGATACCTGATTATTTAACACTATCCGCGTTGTTTTTGAGTTGCAATATATTGCTTAACTGCTTGCTCTGATGCTCCACCCACGGAAGAGTAAAACGTTCCATCACTCCACAACCCGGAACCCCAGAATCTACGCTTTTTCAAGTCTTTAAAGGTGCTGAATATATGCACAGCAGAGATTGATTTCATTGTTTTGGCAATTTCTACTGGTGCTGTAATGTGGTCTGCCTGCACAAATACATGAACGTGGTCAGGCATTATCTCAATCGCGTGAAGTGTCCATCCGTAGGTTTGACAAGTTTCACCAAGGATTCGTTTTAGCTCTATCTCTATTGCTCCCTCAAGTACCTGATTACGGTACTTTGGGCAAAATATGATGTGGTAGCCAAGGCAATGTTTAGCGTGGGAGGATGACAATATTTTCATGAGTGGCGTATATTGACAAAACATATAAAAAATAAGATTATTTGATTATAGAGCTTTTAAAAGACATGATTTACAGAAACGCAAAAATTATTGAAAAGAGAGAAGTAGAGCCTACTTTTAACGAAAAAGTAGATCACGTATTAAATACAATGGGATTCTCTTCTTTGGTAAGGCATTTAGAGGAAAATTTAATTGAGCAAGAGTGGAACGGCAAAGACAAACTTAGAGGAGAAATAAGTTTTTTCCCTCCTATGTCGCTTCAGTGGTATCAACTCACGCCAACAGAAGCAGCGATTAAATTAGTCGAATTGCATCAAAACTGGGATCATGTAACATGAAGCGTACTGTTAGCATCCCAGTTAATTTACCATCAGAGCGGTTTTTCTCGTTGATGAATCAGTGTGCATCAATATTTAATGCACATATTGACTGGGCAATAGAGAACAAAACATTTAACAAAAACAAGGCACACAAAGATTTGTACGCCCTATTACGGCTAGAATATCCAAGTGTGCCTTCTGCTTTGTTGCAGACAATCAGGGACAACGCAATGGAAGCAATCAAAGCCACTAAATTTAAGCGCGTCCCCAGAAAGAAACCAACATCAGGGTTGAGATATGATCAGCGCACTATGACCCTGCGCGGTCATCAACTAACTTTGTCTTGTATTGGTAAACGAGTAAAATTAATCCTTGAAGTTCCTGATTATTTCAAACAAGTTTTTGAAAATTGGAATTTTTGCGGTGCGACTTTAACTTACTCAAAGCATTCAAAACAGTTCTGGGTACGACTGGTTTTTGAATCGGAGAATCCGCAAACAGTTAGCGGAAAGATTCAAGGAATTGACCGAGGACTTTACCATCAAGCAGTAACTTCTGATGGTCAATTTTTTTCAAGTTCTCAAATTAGAAATATTCAAAGACGTTACTTATTCAATCGTCGTCAACTCCAACAAAAAGGCACTCGTAGCGCTAAACGTCGTCTAAAAGCGATGTCTGGACGCGAGAAGCGGTTCATGAAGGACACGAATCATTGTGTGAGTAAAAAACTAGCCAACCAACCGGATATATCTGTTTTTGTGCTTGAAGACTTGTCTAGTATTCGCACTTCTTCACGCGGCAAGAAAATGAATAAATGGTTGGGCAATTGGGCGTTTTACCAGCAAGAACAGTTCTTGGCTTATAAGGCAGAAGCTTTGGGGAAACGAGTAGTACATCAAGACCCTCGGTACACTTCTCAAAAGTGCAATGTCTGTAAGCACATTAAGAGGACAAATCGCCATAAGTCTAAGTTCCATTGCAGGAATTGTGGACATCAAACTCACGCGGACCTCAATGCTTCCAAGAATGTCCGTGATGACTATATTCTCTCCTCTACCCAAGGGACGGAGGAGCAGGGGTCAGTCAATACCCCATGCGTTTCGGGAAATTCTTTTTCCTAGTTACAAGCCACATCCCCTTGTGGGTGTGGTAGTTGACTCATTCTTACCCAGTTACTTAAATGATGTGTTTAAATATGATGCGTAGAGCCTTACTCCTTCCAGAGAAGCAGGTTATGCAACGCGTCTCTTATTCCCAAGAAAAACTTGTAGGTTAGAATAGCTATTCTCGTACTCCTATGGGAAAGCAAGCTATGCACCACCTCGCCCACAGGATAAGACAAGACTAGGGTACGTAACTGGCTTGCATAGAGCGATCGCTTCCTCGATAATTGTATTTTTATCCCAATTTTAGGATCTTTTGAGGTAGTATTACTCGTTTACAAGTACTGTAGACCTAAAGTTTTCACTGAAAATTCTTAATTTGCTATTTATAGGCTTTTTCAAACTTTGTTTTAGTTACTCTAATATCTAATAATGATAATCGTTTAGAACCTAAAAACGCAAAAAGCACTCTGAATAAAGCTTATATCTCTTCACTGATTATTATTATCATAAGAATTATTTAAGTAAATTAACTAATTGATGACAGATATAGTATTTTAACCATAGATATCGCGTATACACAGTACAATAATGTCGAACTTGGAAATGTCGCCATTTGTAGAGTTGCTTGGTGTCCATTAATGAAGTACCTCTGGATACTGAATCATTTTCCTTCAGTACTTTTACTATATAGTTACTATTTTTTGGAAGACAAGCTAAAAACGCTTTTCCGCCATATCTACGTGGGAATTCTCAGGTGGAAACCTGATAAACGGTGTATAAACTTACAAATGGCAGTTACACGACTGTATCCAATACTGAGTTACTGACTAAGGCTAGAGTTACTGACCGTTGACGAATCAGTTTTTGCAACATACCCTATTTTTTCCCTATGATGATTCATGGTTTAGGTTTTCTCAGTTTAAGCGCATCTCTTGTACTTCCCTGGGCATTAACAGGTCTGGTTCAAGGACAGAGAATAACAGAGTCTTTAATTAAAGATGTTCGTCAGTCATCTATTGATCAAGAAATGCCACTACCAAGCCGCAAGCTGATCAGCGAGGTTCCAACTGCGACAAAATATTATGTTAGTGGTAAAGGAAACGATAGAAATAGCGGACTCACTATCTCATCCGCCTTTAGGACAATTCAAAGGGCAGCAGACCTGACTAACCCTGGGGACACAGTACTGATTATGGATGGGGTATACAATAATGAACACTCATCTGGAACGATAGTAGATATTAAACGTTCTGGAAGGGCAAATGCATGGATTACGTATAAAGCATACCCTGGACATCGACCGAAACTTCAGCACAATGGATGGCATGGAATTTGGATTTACGATGGAGCATCATATATTGAAATTAACGGGTTGGAGGTTGTAGGGAATAATGGCAAAATGAAGCGTAGTGATGCGATGGGTCAGAGCTACAAATCAAACCCGCTGACAAACGGAAACTGCATCAGTATAGATGGAGAACAAAATGGTCGCTCCCACCATATACGTATTATCAACAACAAAATACATGATTGTGGAGGCGCAGGCATTTCAGCGACTCAATCAGACTATCTAACAATAGATAGTAACGAGGTGTTTAATAATGCCTGGTACTCAGTTTACGGCTGTAGTGGTATTTCGCTGGCCAACAATTGGAATTCTGACAACAAGCAAAACTATAAGATGTTTGTGACCAGAAATAAGGTCTACAACAATCGAATGTTCGTCCCCTGGATTACTACTGGCAAGATCCAAGACGGTAATGGCATTATTGTTGATCGTGGAATGAATAAGAAAATGGGATCAAAATTAAGTCCGTATCGAGGACGTACTTTGATTGCCAACAACATCTCATATAAAAATGGTGGTGGCGGTATTCATACATTCCAAAGTGAGAATATCGATATTGTCTACAACACTACTTATATGAATGGCCAGAGTCCAGAAATTAGAAGCGGGCAAATCACGATTAATGCTTCAAATAATATCAACGTTCTCAATAACATCCTTTATTCTGAGCGTGGGCAACCGATAAACGCAAGATTCGGTGGTACCAACGTCAGGTTTGACTACAACCTCAACGCTAATAGCTCCATAAGTGCTTACGGATCTAGTGATGCTTTCGGATCTAATGATATTATTGCAGATCCACTGTTTATGAATGCCCCGGGTGGTGATTTTAGGCTGAAGTCGACGAGTCCGGCAATCAATAGTGGTATGAACTTCAATATTGTGACAACCGATTTTCTAGGCGGCCCTCGTGTGAAGGGTTCACGATCCGATAGAGGGGCAGAGGAAATGCGGTAGTAGAGTTAGTAGTTAACAGTATGGAATCGGGTTGTATGGCAAAATCCTGATTGATCTAGTGTTTTTGTCTACAACCCGTTTTTGTAACACAGTGTTCACTGATTTATTAGAGACTGAGAAAAAGTGTGGTAGGAAATAATCAGGATTTTACCGTTTGCAAAGATAGGTAATACCTACATTAGGCTACGCTAATGCAATGTATAGGTACTTGCGTCCAAAATCTAGCTATTGCTTCAACGGCCACACATTAATACATTTTGTATATTCAATCCCTGGTTTTCTCTAACTTTAAGAAAAATAAAATGGGCGAACTGTAAGTTTTAACCTACATTCCCCATCTTAAAATGTCACATCAATTAGAATCGTGGTTTATTAAAATGTCTTGGAGTAGTGGCTAACTTTTGAAAGTTTTATTTTTTTGCAAGTCGCTGAAATTCTTTTGCCAACTTTGTTGGTTTAAAATATTCATGATCGTGATATAAATAACTACTAGATTCATTTTTATCAATGATTCCATTCACGACTAAGCCTAGTACGTTGTAATTGGATCTTTCTAACATTTCTTGAGCAGCGTTAGCACTGTTAGAATCAATTACCCCAGGTCGAGCTACTAACAAAATCCCATCAGTCATTTGGCTTAAAGTCAAAGCATCGGCTGCCAAAAGCAGGGGAGGAGCATCAATAATTACAAAATCATAGTTATGTTGAGATGAGAAATTTTCAATTAATGATGCCATCCGTTTCGAGTCAAGCAAAGCAAGTGGGTTGGGAGGTCTAACTCCAGCAGTTAAGACATCAAGATTATCCATTACCTTAGATACAGTAACGTCAAATTCAGCCTGACCTACAAGAACCTCACTCAAACCAACTACATTGGTTAGCTGCCAAAGATGATGCTGAGAAGGAACTCGCATATCTGCATCAATTAGTAAAACTTTACGCCCTAGTTGAGCGATCGCTGCTGCCAAATTAGCTGAAACTGTAGACTTGCCTTCTTTAGGAACTGCGCTAGTTACCACAATAGTTTTGAGCACTTTATCTGAACTCAGGAATTTCAGATTTGCTTGAATCATTCGGTACATTTCACTAGTTAAAGAGTAAGGCGTATCTCTGACAGCAATTTTTTGTTCTACATTTGAATAACGGGAGCGAACCTTTTTAACAGACAAAGGAACAATTCCCAGCAATGTATATCTAAATACATCTCTGACTTCCTTAAGTGTTTTCAAAGATCTATCTCTCATACTTAAGAAGAGAACAGTTGTAGTAGCCAAAAATAAACCGAACATTACTCCTAGCAATAGAACAATAATCTTTTTGCCTATTGCTGGCTTATCTGGCACTGAAGCCGGAACAATAATCCGCGAACTTGCTGTATTTGTATTCTCAACTAACTGTAATTCTTGAACCTTTTTCAAAAGAGTTTGATATGTCGATTCTGCAACTTCAACTTTCCGTTCTAATTCCCGCTGATTTTGTGCTAACTGGGGTATGATTTTCACTCGCTGCTCGTAGGCAGAACGCGAATTATATAGAGAGGAGAGTCTTTTAGCTAAACCAAAGCGCTGTACTTCTGACTGCAGAAAACTTTGGATCAGGTTTTGTCTAAGTTCTCCAATCTGCAATAGGTTCTGCGGAATTTGTGTTTGATTACCAACAGTCTGCCCAATTTGCTGTTGCAGGAGGGATTTTAAGCTAACTTTCTTTGCTTCTAAGTTAATAATTACAGGGTTGTCATCTAGAAAACGGCTACGCTCAACGGCTAGCTGTCGATCGGTATCTTGAAGTTGTGCAAGAACTCCCTGCACTGCGGGTGACTGACTGAGGCTACTCACAGCGATCGCTTGCTGAGAATTTAGCTCTACTTTCTGGCGCAGTTCATTGGTTTGGGCGTTTACGTCATCCAGTTGAGCCTTAACAGTATCAATCTCACTGTTTAGATTTCCAAGAGTTGCAACGGCTGACTTTGTCTCCTCTGATAGATCTGCTATCTCATGCTTCTGTCTAAATATACGTAGCGCTACTTCTGCATTATTAACAGCCTGTTGAGTTTTAGGAAGCTGCTTGGCAATAAATTGACGAGTTGCTGCTGCCTCAGAGCGATTTGTCAAAATATCATTTTCTAAATAAAGATTCATGATTGTGTTGACCACTGCCGCTGATTGTTCGGGGTCATGGCTAGCATAGCTAATTCGCAATACATCTGTGCCGTTAACAATTTTCATGATCAAGGCTTTCTGTAGCTTCTCTACCTCTATAGGTTTACCTTCGTCGTCTTTAAGCCCTAGTTTGTCTATTGTTCGCTGCAATAGAGTAGGTGAAGAAATAACTTCTATTTGAGTATTTATAGGATTTTGAGTTGCTAGCAGGGATTTTAAATCTCCTGCATCTCCTCCTTCAGCGTTAGTAGGCAAAAGATTGGAGCCTACTACTTTAAAAGAAGGAATTCTAAATAACAGTTTTCCTTCGGCTTCATAGGATGGCTTCATAAATTGTGTAGCAATAGCACTGAGCATAACTGTAGCTGCAAATATCGCAGTAGCAGGTAGCCACCATCGTTTTAATATCAATAAGTAACGACTAAGGTCTAAATCGATAGATTCTCTAGATTCCATAGATTTTTCTGACATAAATCTTCAAAAGTACAGGTTTTAAGCAAGAAACTAAAAATTGACTTAGAGAATGCACAAACCACCGCAATTGACAAGACTGATCTATTTGACAATATGACAATAGTATAGACTATCTAAGTTACAAATTTAGTTTCCATCCGAAATTTAAAGTGATTACTAGCTTTGCCAAATCTTATTATAAGCCTCTAACAGTTTCGGAGCTTGATATTGCCACTTAACTATCTTCTCCATTCTGCGTCGCCCCTCGGCTCCTATCTCAGAAGATAATCAATTTTCTCTAGTTCAGCCATGACAGTTTCTCCTAACCGAAAATACCACTCTGCTGGAGTCAGCTAGAACTTAATGTGATAATCTAATGTTGAGACTATTAGTTTCATACATTGTGTAATTGTTGAATACTTGATATATCTTTGATTAATATATATATCAACAAAAAAATCACAAGTTAAAGTTTGATTGATTTTACCAGATTCAAAACGCTCCTGATATCGAGTCAGCCTATTGATTTTATTTTTACATATTTGCACGTGTAGGAAATTTGCTTGATAATATTGCTGTTACATAAAGTATCCATTCCAGACTATTTTGATCTAATAATGTAGTTTCAGTTAGATTTGATAAAATAGTATAGGTAAAAAAAACTAAGAGCCATAAATTTTCATCAGATGTTTGATTCCACCGGACTAAATATATCGCTCTTAAGAAATTAATAACAAACCCAATTGCAAAAACAAAAACTCCTAATAGACCCAACGCTAGCCAGAGATCCAGAAAACCATTGTGAGCATTAGGAGCATTCCATTGTACCGTTTGTACAACAATAGAAGATTCACTACTGTCCTCCCAGAATACTCCATAGCCATATCCTAGCCACGGTCTTTTTGCAATCATCTGCAACACAGCAGGCCATAGTTCTGCACGTCCAGTGAGTGTTGTGTCCTTACCTACTGAACCTAGAATTGTATCAGCTTGTGAGATAAACCAAGTATACAAAGCTATACCAACTGTTGACAGTAACGTCACAATAGGTATCATTACTTTATACTTTAAATGTAAAATTCGATAATATATAAGAAAAGCAGCTGTAATAATTATAAAGTTACCTAGAGATGTTGTTGATTTTGATAATAATACAAGTAACCCAGAAACAACATAGCCAAACCATAAAACCCAGCGATTTTCTCGAGTAGTCATGGCAAGGAAGAAAAATATTCCTCCACCAAGTACAAATCTAGTGCCAAGAATATTCTTCTGTTGGTATATTCCTCGCCAAGACGTTGGGTCTCCAGCGCTTCCGATGCTGTACTGGGGAATTAGTACAGCAAATAAGATACACATAAATGCTGAGATCCCAAGCATGTATGCACATAACTTCAGTTGTTCTTTTAAGGTATAGCGTGAGGCTAAATAAACCCCAAAGAGCATTGTTCCTGCCAGACCTAAAACACGACGTATAGTAGTATCTGAATCTAAAGACCAAAAACTAGAAAGTGTACAAACTCCGAGCAATATCCAAATAAATTTATCTTTGCTAAAGACGTAACTAGCCTTCTTCCAACGTAGAGTAATTAAAGAAAGGCTAACTATATACGTAAAAGTGAAAAGCAATCGGTCTATGAGTCTATCACCTTCTTTGAGGGTAAAGCCATGGGTCATCAACGGTTCTAGTGGAGTTCCTGAATAGATCATCAAACAAATTATTGTAACTATTTCTTCAGCTGAAATTAAAAATTTTCTCATGTTTTATCAATCGTATATATATTAAACAAGTTACAAAATTATGATGACTACTCCCTCTAGATTTGGAAAAATGTTTTCCTATCTCTATTCACTCACTTGTGATGAAAGCGCTGTCTTTTTTGAATGGACGTTTTTTCATTAAACCGGAAGACAAAAGTAACCTAAATTTAAAAGCATATAATTTAACTACAGACGTTTTGTACCTGGCGCTATGGCTAAAACTCGCTTTTTTTTGTAGTTTTTAAATTCACGCTTTCAGGTTTTTTGTAATTATTTTTATCTTCTGCTTTCTACTTTTATTTATGTGAAGAGCCTCTTATTTTTTGAACTTCTTGGTCAAAATAGAGCTAACTTGCTGCCTTAACTGCTGAGGGAACAGCCACATAATTAAGTACAAGCATATATCAATTGGGCGGGGCTTGCCGCAGCGTATAGCTTCCCACAACAAAGGAAAAAAGGCTTTCCAATCACCTACTGAGGACGCAGAAGGAGTGATCATTGTTGCAATGAAGCCTGAATAAGCCTTTGGTGTTACTAAACTGCGGGTAGCACGAATCCAATCCAAGGAATATTGCCAGTCGTTGATATTGCTTAAGCGCTTGATTCCCATTTCTGAATGCCAGATTGCCATAGGCTCAGGCACAAACTCTACTCCTACACCTTCCATAGCAGTAACCCGAAGCAACCATTCCCAATCCTCATGCCTATAAAATTTTTCTTCCAGAGGCATTTTTTGCATTAACTCTTTTTTCACGAAAATAGTTGAGGTTTGTATGCAGCCCTCTTCTTTAAAAAAGGAGTTACGTGCAAAAAGATATTCGCTTAGAGGTTCAGAAAGGTTAGGTAGCCTTGTCGGACGAATAAACTCACCTTTTGGAGTCTGGGATATGAAACGACTGGCGACAACTGGAAAATCATAATGGGAATTATTTGCTACTTCAAGTTGACGCTCCAATTTTTGTGGAAGCCATTCATCATCATCATCTAAAAAGGCTATCCAAGTGCCTTTAGCTTCTCTCACACCAGTATTTCTAGCTCCTGATGGCCCAATATTTTTTGATAGTTCTATCACTCTCAATCTTGGATCGGCTATCTGAGATAGTACATTGACTGTTTCTTGATCGGGGCCGTCTATTATTACAATCACTTCAATTGATTGTAGCGTTTGAGCTAATGCAGTTCTGACACTCCTAGCAACAATTTGTGGTCTATTGCGTGTAGGAATCACGACACTGACTATTGTTTGGTTACTTTCATTTACCATTGCTAATTCTTTGTTTATTGATTTTTTGGCTTGAAGATATTCAATATTCATTGCTTGGTTTATCTTAATTATGCAAATTTTCCTGTTTTATAAGCAGAGTGGGTCATTAAAACTTCATCCTTTTTTTTAAAAATTTTTGCCTGACAATATGAAATCCGCCTAAAGCATGAATACTCAGAAAAATAACAAATAAAATATATAAGGGAATTGCAATAATCAGAGTGAATAAAAAGTCTAGATTTATTTTTTTTAAAATTAAGAATACAATTAGCATCAAAGTGCTTATGATAATAGGACGGCGAATAACTCGCCATAAATTTAATGAAAATAGGAGAGTATAAGTGAAGTAAACATACTGGCTAAAGGCAAGAGTAGTCATTAGCAATGCCATTATACCTGCACCTACTAACTGATATCGCGAAACTAATACTACACCTCCCAAGCTTCCTAATGTAGTTGTAATAACCACTTCACGCAGGTTCACCATCTCAAAATGATTGGCTACAAGTAGAGAGCATAGTGTGCGTGTGAAGGGCAGTATAACCAGTGATATAGCGCTTATACTAAGAGCTAAACTTCCTTGAGCAAAGCTAGAACCATAAATAAAAATCAGTAAGTCTTTGCCGAAAAACAACAATCCAAGGAATAAGGGTAATCCCATAGCTAGTAAAATTTCAATAAAGCTTTCAGCGATCTGCTGCTGCTTTTCTCGTCCTTGATCTACTACTTTTGAGAGTCTCGGAAACATTGCTACAGTTATACTGTTGGCAATAATTAAATATGGTTGTAGCAGTTGAACTATTGCACCGAAAAGACCTACTAAAAACTCATTTCCTAACAATGAAAGAATCAGTATTTCAATTCTATTACTGACTACAGCTATTGCTTCAATAGCAAAAAATGTCCGCGCATTTTTAATTGTATTCCATATAAAAATTTTATCAATCTGCCATTCTATTTTGACAAACTGTGCGATCAGAATCCATTCAATTACGAGAATTAATGTTTCCGAAAAAAATAGTATCGCTCCCAGAGATTCAATTCCATACTTCAGTTGCATCGCCCAGATCATTATTATTAGGCGTAGTACATACACTGGAACTGTAGCAATGGCAATTAAATGCATCTTCTCTTTAGCTTGGAAAATTGCCTCTGTTACGTTGGAAAGAGCAAAGGGAATGATCGTTAAGCCCATTATGTAGCAAGTAGTCGAGGTTTTGTAACTATAGGGAAGTAAAAATACTACAATCACCAACGCCCCATAACTGAGCAAACTAAATATTAATTGCAGCCAAGTACCACTCATCAAATAAACTGATGTTTTTTGTGGTTCACGGGCTAGCTCTCTTGTAAATAATATCTTTATTCCCTGTGAAGCAATGCCCACAAAGATAAAGTAGTAGCTATAGGCTAGTAGATATTGGCCTATAGCTTCAGCTCCTAGATTACGAGCAATAGCAGCGGTTAATACAAAAGCTGTTATGCTTTGCGCTAACCGATTGGCTATCATTGAGAGGGAATTACTTATGAATTTATACTTTTCTACCATTCTTAAATTATTAATTCACCTTAATTCGCTCATTTTGAATTGCCAATACCTGTATATCTCATAACTGTACTTTTTTGGGGATATATCGTTAGAAACTTTTCTAACTGTTTTATACATACCAGTCAAAGGAGAAAATGAATTTTCATTAAATTATTGTTTACCTTTTATAATCGCAGCCTTGAGTGTGCTACTCAGTGCCAAACTTTTCGTTATATTAAACACAACAAAGACTCTGAGTAGTGAACGGAAGACCTTTTATTGCCTTTAAATAGGTAGTTAATCACTTAGCAAAGTAGAAAATCTAAATTTAACGCGTGAGAAACAGAAACTCTACTGAAAAAAGCAATAATTATATCAATATGTAAATACTATAATTATTGCTGTCCGCGATGATTTTGTTTTTCTGATCTTAGTAAGCACCTTCTTTTTTCAAAACTACCATAACTGTTTTGAGGAGAATTTCAAAGTCTAACCGAAGCGACCAATTTTCTATGTAGTTAAGATCAAGATTTATCACTTGTTCAAAATCTAAAATATCCGACCGACCTGAGACTTGCCAAAGACCTGTAATACCAGGTAAAACTTCATGCCGAATAAAATGATGTTCAGAAAACTTATCTACATCTCTAGTAGGTAAAGGGCGAGGTCCTACTATACTCATTTCTCCAAAGATGACGTTAAAAAGTTGGGGTAATTCGTCTAAGCTGTAACGTCGAAGAAATTTTCCAACACGGGTAATGCGAGGATCGTCTTTAATTTTAAAGATAATCCCATCTTTCGTTTCATTTAATGCTTCTAATTCTTTCTGGAATTTTTCTGCATCAGACCTCATAGTTCTGAATTTCCATACTTTAAACTGTTGCCCATGTAAACCTATGCGGGTTTGTCTGTAAAATACTGTGCCGGGAGAGTCCAGTTTGATAGCTATAGCTATAGCTATATAAATAGGAAATGATAACATTACAAATAAAGTCGCGAACAAAAAATCAGAACTGCGCTTTATCCAAAAATCCTTCCCTGTAATTATCGGACAATCTAAACTTAGACAAGGCATTCCCCCTATTTTATTAAATTCTATGTTTTTATAAATTGGTTTTAATTCCATCGGTAAAATATGTACTTGAATGCCAGATGCTTGAAATAACCAGCATAAGAACATTCTATTTTTTAGAGCATCCCAAGATATAAAAACTTCTGTTACACCTAATTCATTAAGTTGATTCAATGTTTGTTGACGTTTATATCTATCTAATGAATTAGCATGAGCCGTTCCAGATACAATATAATGTTTTTCTTTTTTTATAAAGCTAGCTATCTGCTCATGCTCTTGAGGATCGCAAATAATGAAGACAGAAGAACGAACTATTTTTTTCTGCTTACGTAGATATTCTAATGTAATATTTATAGCATACCTCCCAGTAGAAATAAGTAATATACTTAGCAACCAAGATAATAATATTATTCTTGGGCGTGTAATATCAATAACTGGTTTATATAAAAAGGAAATTAGGAGTATTAATCCATGAGCAAAAGTTAGCGATTTTATAATATTGAGATAGTCGTAGCGTTTTTGACCTTCTCTATAAATCCCCTCAATAGCTAATGAGCCTATTTGAATCCCAATAGTTATTAAAATCGGCAAATAATGACTCTGTATATACGAAGTAAAATACCCATCATAAGATTGATATCCAGCTAAAACCCAAGTTAAAAATAAAAGAGTATAGTCTACTAAAAACAATGTTGTTAATCTCAACCACCACGAACCCTTGCGTACCCTGGCAAATGAAGATGCACGTAAATCTAAAGGCACTTCACTGAATTTACTTGTTGTAATGCTTTGATTACTCATAGTTTAGAAACACCTGGTGTAGTTAAAATTTGATGGAAACGTATTTTAATAAAAGTGGGGGATATCACATTTTTATTTCAAAGAAACCTGGCCTTTGTAGTCTACTAATAACCATTTTATTCGCACTAACTTTAAATTATTGATCAAAAGCATCTTCCAGGGTCGGTTTTAATGCGGTTACTACTTAGATACTTAGCTTTTGTTGCAGGGTAGAATCCGGTTTAGCCTGGAAATTTTGAGCTTTGATGCCAAAAAAGGGTTTTTTGGTGAGTTAACTTAATACTTGAATAAAATTCTTGACGTAAATAATCAAGTAGGTCAGGTAAAAATATTAGGAAGGATTTTTAAGGTGCGTAACAGTTGAACTGAGTTACTACAGTTCCATTGCAGATTTATACTTCTATGAGACGATATGTCTTTGGGAATTACTATAGCATGTTTAGCTAGACTAATTCAGCTTTGTTTAGAAGTTGTCTGTTGGTTTACGCATAATTACTGGTTAAAAAAACTTACACATATAATATATAACAAAATGCATTAAAAAGTTGATTTTTGTAACAAAAATTTACATTATTCTTTATTGTGGTTGAGCTTGAGTTAAGTTTCATGGGCATCTCTCGATAATTGGTCATAAAGTAATATCAACAGTGTTTGATATTTGTAAGTATTGTCATATCTGCATTATAGACATTTTTACTTACTGAC
>NZ_CAXTNP010000056.1:0-3793 GCF_964245575.1 uncultured Nostoc sp.
AATGCAGGGGACATCAACAACGATGGCATTGACGACCTGATTATTGGGGCAGATAGTGCCAACCCCAACGGCAAATATGATGCTGGGCAAAGCTATGTAGTATTTGGGGGGAAAAATATCGGCAGTGGCAGCACCATTAACCTAACCGGAACTGCTGATTCAGACACTCTCATCGGTACAATTGGCAACAACATCATCGACGGCAAAACTGGTGATGATACCCTCACAGGCAATGGTGGTCAAGATAAGTTTGTGTTGAACTCTGGCGATCGCAATGACATCATCACCGATTTTGGTGGCGTTGGTAAAGGCATAAACCCATCTCAGGCTGTGATTGCCAATGTTGACACACTGCAATTTATTGGTTCGGGCTTAACTGCCCGAAATCTGCAACTAATTCAAAAAGGCAACAACTTAGAAGTCACTTTTGAAAATGTGCCATCTACCAAAGTCCAATTGCAAAACTTCCTTTTAGAAAATCTGGATAACCTGCCAGCAATTTCTTCAAAACCTGCACTGGGCAATATTTTGTTTGATGGGCAAACCAGCATTGCTGATAGCTTTGATGTGATTAATGCCAACTCCACTCAAACTAGCATTTTCAACAAAAACACTGTCACCTTCCTGAATGACTTAAACAATAACATTGCAGGTTTTGACAACTCCAATGATGTGATTAATGGTCAAGGCGGTAACGACAAAATCAATGGTTTGAGTGGCAATGACTTGCTGCGAGGTGGTACTGGCAATGATATTCTCATCGGTGGTGCTGGTAATGATACCCTTGTCGGCGGTGCGGGTGCTGACAAATTCCTTTACAATACCAATGCTGCCTTTGCCAGTACTGCTGTTGGTGTAGATGCGATCGCTGATTTTAACCACTCCCAAGGTGACAAGATTATCTTAGATAAGACTACCTTTAATGCAATTACTTCTACTGCGGGAACAGGTTTTAGTAACTTGAGTGATTTTCAAGTCACGAATTCAGCCAAGACTAGCACAGCAAAAATTGTCTACGATCCTGTGAGTGGACAGTTGTTCTACAATCAAAATGGCAGCGCGGCTGGTTTTGGCAGTGGCGGTCTATTTGCGACTCTAACTGCTGCGCCAACTCTGACGGCATCTGATTTTATCTTGCAAGCATAGTTTGCTTAAAACATAGAGTTCCAAGCTTGGAACACGGAACTGAATCTTTTACTAACAACTCTGGGCTATTTAGATAGACGAGTCATTTCAAATAATTGCTGGGCATTACTTCCTAAAAAAGCATCAAAAAGTATCTGCTTTCCAGATTCCACTTCTACTAGATAGCGCTGGGCAATTTCATAATAAGCGTAAGTCCAAGGGATTTGAATTTCTGCACCACTGTTATTATCTAACACTGTCACCATTTCTGTGACTGCTTGAGTTGCAGTTTGCCGCAAACCACAACCAATATTTCCCTCTATCTCTGCTTTCATCGGTACACCCAACTTAGCCAAAGCGCTGGCAGTAGTATCAATGTCTGGATATTCTGGAGTATTCTGGGCGTTGACGTAGCCTGTAAAGTGGTTGACTGCGTAACCATGCAGCAACACCCAAGCCCCATACTGAGTAACCTGATTCACCTCTTCGACAACAGAACGCACAGGAGGTAGCCAAGGGCGGGTAAAGACTTGCTGGAGTTGTTTGGCGATAGTTTCAATGTTTCCGTTTTTTTGTAAAAGAAGAGTCAGGGGTGAGATGAGTTCGTCTGGGATTGAAGATACTGTTTTAGAGATGAGTTGGGCAATATTAGCAGGCAATTCATCGACAATCAACTCACTAATAAACAGTTTGGGTAAGTTAAATTCCTCTTGCTGTGGATGACGATAATAACGGGCGTACAAATGGGTTTGAGCAAAATTATACTCTCCAGCCGCCACGTAACCTAAAGCTTCTACAAGTTGCCCAAGGTAGTCAATTCCTAAGTTAACTTCACCCTGTGGACTATCTACTAATAAACGCAAAGACCGAAAGGCGATATGGTCGTTGGCGACATTCCCACCCGCAGCAGTAATCATTTGCTGGTAGGTACGGGCATGATTTACCCTGGTGCTGTATTCTTGCCAAAGTAATTTCCATAAATGAGGGGCTATTTCGGGTTTCATATAGATTAGTTATTTGTCATTAGTTAACAATAGAGACGCGATTAATCGCGTCTGTACAAGTCCCCCTTATCTTTTAAGAACTTAAAATGTCGCTGATAATCTGAAGGGCTATCTGAATTTGGTCGCTATCGATAACTAAAGGTGGGCAAAAACGAATTGCTGCTTTACCGCAACCAAGCAATAATAAACCTCGTAAAAAAGCTTCTTGGATAATGCGATCGCGCAATTTATGATCGAGATTACCCTGTTCATCCAATAAATCCACCGCAACCATTAAACCTTTACCTCGTGGCGGCGATACTTTAGGAAATCTTTGATGCAACTTGGTAAGACTAGCTTGTAATAATTCTCCCATCTGAGTAGCGTTAGTCATCAAACCACTTTCCAGCAGTCGCAGTGTGGCAATACCAGCAGCACAAGCTACGGGATTACCGCCGAATGTGGTAGCGTGAGAACCGGGAGGCCAAGTCATCAACTCTGGTCTGGCAAGTATTGCTCCTAATGGCAAACCACTGGCGATACCTTTGGCAGTAGTAATGATATCAGGCATCACACCCCAATGCTCGATCGCAAATAAACGACCAGTCCGCCCCATCCCTGCTTGCACTTCATCCACTACCATCAGAATACCGTGGCGATCGCAAATATCCCGAATCCGTTCCAAAAAACCATCTTCGGGGACGATATACCCGCCTTCTCCCTGAATTGCTTCGACTACGATCGCCGCCACTTCTTGCGGTGGTAAAATTGTGCAAAATAACTGTTCTTCTAGATAATCTAAGCTAGCGTGAGTGCCGTAGGGGATATGAGTCACCCCAGGAACTAAAGGCCCAAAATTCGCTCGCTGCACTGCTTTGGAACCAGTCAGAGACATTGCCCCATAAGTGCGTCCGTGAAATGCACCTAAGAAGGCTACAATTAGCGATCGCTTGGTGTAATATCTAGCTAGTTTGATGGCTCCTTCGTTAGATTCTGCCCCGGAATTGGTGAAAAATACTTTTGCGGGAAACCCAGTATTACTCTGTGGCTGGGGAAACGGGGCGCGAATCGCCAATTGTTCCGCTAGTTCCACCATTGGTTCATAATAAAAATCCGTCCCTGACATGTGCAGCAGACGTTCCGACTGTTCTTGAATTGCTTTAACAACTTCCGGGTGAGCGTGTCCGGTGGCGGTAACGGCTATACCTGCGGTCATATCCAGAAATACATTGCCATCCACGTCTTCTACCATACAGCCCTGACCGCGAGATACAACTAACGGGTAATCGCGGGTGTAAGAAGGGGAAGTTACGGCGCGATCGCGTTGTACAATTGCTTGAGCGCGAGGCCCAGGTAAGGAAGTTACTATACGGGGTCTAAGAGGTAAATTTAGGTTAATAGCGATACCTAACATAATTTTTTCAATTTTTTAAAGATACTGATGATTAAACGCTAAAGTTTGATTGCTTACAGTAGCATTTGATTCCATTGCTGTAGAAATTACGCATTTACCGAAAAAGCTTCATAGTAAAGATTTTCGTATTTTGTAAAACTTTGCCCGGCCACGTCTACGCAAAAGTTACTTTTGAAGTCACATTAGTTGCTTTTGCGACTCCAAAAGTTACTTTTGAAGTCACATTAGTTGCTTTTGCGACTCCAAAAGCTAGTTTTCAAGTCACATTAGT
>NZ_CAXTNP010000056.1:3893-32872 GCF_964245575.1 uncultured Nostoc sp.
TTTGCGACTCCAAAAGCTAGTTTTCAAGTCACATTAGTTGCTTTTGCGACTCCAATAGTTAACCAAGCACCCTGTCTAGGTCTTTTGGTAACAAAGTATTTGCACCCTATGAGTTAACACGCAAAGGGATTCGTCACCCAACAGTTGATGTCTACTGTTTAGCTGGTTCGAGCAGATTCTGTTACATTTTTACAAACAGAAAATCGTATTTTACATTTGGAATTTCAAACAACACAGAAATCAGATACTCCCATTCCCTTAAGAATGTTGGATTACTTTGTTAGGTTAGTGCGAAAATATGATGTTCCAATAACGCAGGTAGTAATTTTCTTGCAAGAGACAAGTAAGGAAATCGCTTTTACCGAAGAATATGTAAATGAGATGACAAATCATCGCTATCGTGTTGTACGAATGTGGGAACAAGATTCGGCGTTATTTCTCGATAATCCTGCATTATTACCGTTAGCACCTTTAACACAGACAGATTCACCCCAAGGGTTATTATCCCAAGTTGCCCAGAGTGTTGCTAAAATTTTGGATAGGGAAACAAGGCAGAATATCGCAGCTTACACAGAAATATTAGCAGGTTTGCGATTTGAAAAAGATTTTATTCGTCAGTTATTGAGCGAGGATCTTATGCAGGAGTCAGTGATTTATCAGGATATTTTGCAGAAAGGCGAACAACAGGGAGAACAAAAAGAAGCGGTTAGATTTTGTATATCTTTACTAAATGAACGTTTTGGTGAAATAGATTCGTCAATTATTGAGAGAGTTGAAGTTTTAAACAAGGAAAAGCTAGAAGCTTTAGGAAGGGTGCTTTTGAGAATTTCATCTATAGATGATTTCTTTATTTGGTTAGATGGGCAGGAAAGTAATTAATTTCAGGTGTCGAACAACTATAAAGTGATAAAGTCAGATGTAAAAACGCCGATTTTTTATATAGTTATTTTTCATAAAAATTCAAGTAAATTTAACTTGATTAAAAACATCTATCTAATTTACACCCACTCAACTAAAAAACCTCTCTACGCATCTAACAAACATTTCCACACCCATTCCCAAGGCGGCTTCGTCAAAATCAAATCGGGGATGATGATGTGGATAAGCCAAATCTTTCTCTGGATTCGCAGAACCTAAAAAGAAATAGCAACCAGGAACCTCTTGCAAGAAGAATGACATATCTTCACCAGCCATAGTTTGGCATTCTGGTACAATACCCAACGGGGTTTCTACCACTTCTTCTGCTACAGTTCGCACCAATTCTGCCATCTTCATATCATTAATTACTGGTGGATAAAGTGACCAGTATTCTAAGTCATAATTCGCACCATGACTTTGACAAATTCCGGCAATAATCTGCTCGACACGCTGGTTGAAAAAGCCCTTCAAACTAGGATTAAAATACCTGACAGTAGCACTCATTCTCGCTGTATCAGCAATCACATTTCCCTTGGTTCCAGCATGAAGTTCGCCCACTGTTACCACAGCCGAATCAATAGGATTAACATTCCGGGCGACAATGGTTTGCAAGGCATTGACAATTTGGGCAGCAACTACAACTGAATCCACCGTTTGATGGGGTAGTGCGCCGTGTCCACCTTTGCCCAAAATTTTGCAGTTAAAGGACTCCACAGCTGCCATCAACGCCCCAGCCCGCACACCCACTGTTCCCAAGGGCAAATTATTCCACAAGTGCAAACCAATAATCGCGTCAACATCAGGATTTTTCAGCACTCCCGCTTCAATCATCGGCTTTGCGCCTCCTGGTGATTCTTCTGCTGGCTGAAAGATAATTTTTACTGTACCGGAGAAGTCTTGGAGATGCTGTTGCAGATAATAAGCCGTACCTAAAGCGATCGCAGTATGTCCATCATGTCCACAAGCGTGCATCACTCCATCATGCTGCGATTTATAGGGCACTTCGTTGAGTTCTTGGATTGGCAAAGCATCCATATCCGCCCGAATCGCCAAAACTTTTGGATTTTGGATTTTGGATTTTGGATTTTCGATTGTTTCTGAATCTTGCCCTTTGCCTTTTATGGTGGCAACAATGCCAGTGTGGGCAATGCCAGCTTCATGCTCAATTCCCCATTCTTGCAGCTTTTGTGAGACAAACTCAGCCGTTAGTTTTTCTTGAAAACCCAACTCTGGTTGTTGATGCAATCGCCGCCGCCACTCTACCAATTGCGGTTGCAATGAACGGATTGAAAGTCGGATGTGAGATAGGTCAACAGAAGAAGGATTGGGAAAGGTGGAAACCATTATAAAGACAAGCTAGTTTAAGTAAAGCTAACTTAGGCAGCTAACTTAGTTTATTTTCCTAGTTTATCGTTCTGAATGTGTCAGTGTTTCCCAATCTAAATCTGATGCTACTTGAGCAAGTTTATCTAAATCAGTCAGGTTATCTAAATAGGGTAAGCAGCCTAAAACTGGCGTGTTAGTGAGTGATTGAATCAATTGGGGTGGTGTCCAGTCGGCTATTTCTGCATCTGTTCGTCTTTGTATGCAGTTGAGAACAATGCCTTTAAGATTGATGCGCGATTGTCTAGCTAATGCTACATTCGCCACCGCTTGAGCGATCGCACCCAATCTTACTGGCACTACCAATACCGTTGGTAAACGCCATTCTCCTGCTAAATCGGCTACCGTTAATTCCTCGGTTACTGGCGAACCTAACCCACCCAAAGCTTCTACCAGCACAAAATCACGTTGCGATCGCAATTTAGATAAAGCTTGCCAAACTACTGCTAAATCTACTTGGCAATTTTCCCGCGCTGCTGCGATCGGAGGGGCCAGAGGTGCTTGAAAGTACAAAGGTGTAATTTCTTCTGAAGATTGTTCTAATGTAAATAGCTTTTGATACCACTCGCGATCGCCAATCCCAGATTGAATCGGTTTCATGATTCCCCAGCTATGCTGCGGATAATATTTTTGCCAATAGGCTGCTAACGCTGTTGTTAAAACAGTTTTACCAGCTTCAGTATCAGTTCCAGTAATCAGTAGTGTGTTTAACATTAATTTCTTTGGCCAGAAAATGGTTGTGTTCCATCAGCTGGCGGAAAACTTGGCGTTTCACCAGTGGTCGGAATTGGGGTAGGTGTCTCTGTCGGAATTGGCAAGGGTGTCTCTGTCGGAATTGGCAAGGGTGTTTCTGTCGGAATTGGGGTCGGTGTTTGTGTAAAAATTGGGGTGGGTATCTCTGTTGGAATTGGGGTCGGTGTTTGTGTAAAAATTGGGGTGGGTATCTCTGTTGGAATTGGGGTCGGTGTTTGTGTAGGTATTGGTTTGGCTGGTGTTTCTAATGCAACAGTAAGGCTGTAATTGCTTTCGGGAACTCCTGGAACCAGTGTTAACTCAATAGTATATCTACCAGTAACCAGCAATGGCCCTTTATATGATGTTACTTGTTGAACTTTTTGATCAATTGGTTGTTGATTGGGACTGAAGACTGTTAGCAAAACGCTGCTTCCTGGGTCAATAAACGCAGTTAAATTGTCACCTTCCTGCCCCAGAAAAGTGTAGCGGATGATTTGATTTGTTTTGAGAGTATCTGTAACCGTGGTTGGGTTAGATGCTTTAAGATTGAGCCGCCTACTAGATATAACAGGTTGATCGGGGGTGGGTGTGGATGTGAATGTAGTACCACCAGAAATAACTGGTGAAGGGAAATTTTGTGGAAGCGTCTGTGTTGGTGATGGTTTTGACTGACTGCGGATGGAACTTACCAGCGCCCAAGAACCGAATCCGGCTACGATCACTACAGCAGTGCCAATTGCTGCGATCGCTAAGGGATTATCCAAGACTGAGCTAGTGGAACTTGGTGGAATCACAGGAGCGGGTTGTTTCTTAGGCAAAGCTGCTGGTGGTACTGAATTAGGACGGCGACCAACAGCGATTGTTTGTAAGTTCGATACATTAGAGGTAGGAACACTGGGTTGAGTCAGAGATTGCAGTGCTTGAGATACACTAGCAGCACTTTGATAGCGATCGCTCGGTATATGACTTAACATTCGATTCAAAACCTGGGCAAATCGCGGATTAACTCTTACCCACCGTTGCCAATTCCAAGTTAGTTGGTTTTGGTCAAATAGATCCCTTGGTTCCTTACCAGTCAGCAAAACAATTGCACTCACTGCTAATGCATACAAATCACTGCTAGGATAAGCTCCCCCTGTTTGCATCTGTTCACTAGGAGAGTAGCCTAATTTTCCCACAGTGGTTTTTGGCATTGCGCTTTCTGGCGATCGCAAACGAGTTGCCAGTTCTTTTACCACCCCAAAGTCAATTAACACAGGTTTAGCGTCACTATCTCGCAAAATAATATTTTCTGGCGAGATATCTCGGTGAATAATCCCTCGACTGTGAATATGCTCTAAAACAGGCAACAACAACTGGATAAACTTCAATACTTCAGCCTCTGTGAAAGTTTGACCTACAGCTTGACGTTCAGCCAGCAGAGCTTGGTACGTTTGACCTGCAACGTAGTCCTCCACCAAAAATAAACGTTGCCCTTGCTCAAATCTTTCCCGGAATTTAGGGACTTGTGGGTGTTCAATTTGATATAAAATGGCAGCTTCTCGGTGAAAAAGCTCTTGTGCCTTCTCCC
Source organism: uncultured Nostoc sp. (assembly GCF_964245575.1). Classification (GTDB taxonomy): domain Bacteria; phylum Cyanobacteriota; class Cyanobacteriia; order Cyanobacteriales; family Nostocaceae; genus Nostoc. The sequence continues at coordinate 8,500 of NZ_CAXTNP010000056.1, forward strand.
AAGCCAAAGCCTCCGTTGCTGTTGAAATCAATTCCTTGATCGCGCAAAGTTCGTTAAAGCGCCTCTGGTCTTCTGCCAGATAGGTTCTACCAAATCCTCCTTGTCCGAGAATGTGAATTATGCGATAACGGTTTTGCAAGACAGTGCCAACTGTAATGGGTGGTTGCATGATTCAATGATTGAGTGTATTAGCAACTGAGGAGAAAGTCACCCACAAAGATTAAGTCCAAGAGGCGACACAGTTACATGCAGCGATATTTTACCTTACTAATTGGATATACCCCCAGTTAGGAGTATATGCATCACGCTTCAAAGAAGAGGCAGTTATTGCTGGGGGAAAGGACAGTGTTGATTGCTCAAAGGCTTGAAAAAACTGGGTTTTTACTCAGCACTGGCTCAACGCCCCGCTATCCATGTACAGCACTCAGCACTTCGCTTATAACCCACGCTGGGGAGAGTTTGTTCAAATACCCCTATTCTGGAATTTTATTCTCTGAATTAAAACTTAAAATTAAATCTCTAGTTTATTTTTTTCTTGCTAGGATCATAAAATATAATAGGATACACAATGAACACGTAGTCCAGAATTTTCTCGTGTCTAAGAACAAACTTCAACATCACTTATAGTTGTAAATGCTTTACTGTCAGATAGAAATGAGGTACTTAGAAGAAGCAATCTATCACACCAATCTTTGAGAGATTAAGGTTATTTACCTCAACCCTAAAAATTTGAACTATAAACCTAGTGGACGGACTAAATGTCCGTTAAGCTATCAAGAGTTTACTTGCCAAGAAAATTAGACAGTTAGCCAATGATAATTTTATGGAAAAATGTTTAAATTTTGTATGGAAGCTTTAACAAAACTCACAAATGTTTTTTTAGGCGATTTCTCGGTTAAACCTATTAAATCTTTAATGATAATATTGCTATGAATGCACATAGAGGATCGGCTGTGCTCAGTTCTGCAACTTTCAAAGTGCAACCATCTGCAACAGGGCTGACCGATAATCATCGCCTGCGGCTGTTTTCTGGCTCTGCCAATATACAACTGTCTCAAGAAGTTGCTCGTTATGTGGGCATGGACTTGGGGCCAATGATTCGTAAAAGATTTGCGGATGGAGAACTTTACGTTCAAATCCAAGAATCGATTCGGGGTTGTGATGTCTATTTAATCCAGCCATGTTGTCAACCCGTGAACGATCATTTAATGGAATTATTGATTATGGTTGATGCCTGTCGTCGAGCTTCTGCGCGACAGGTGACGGCAGTAATTCCCTACTATGGCTATGCCCGTGCCGATCGCAAAACGGCAGGAAGAGAGTCAATAACCGCCAAGCTAGTTGCTAACTTGATCACCGAAGCAGGTGCCAACCGCGTTCTAGCAATGGATTTACACTCGGCTCAGATTCAAGGCTATTTCGATATCCCCTTTGACCATGTTTACGGTTCGCCAGTATTGCTGGATTATCTAGCAAGCAAACAACTGCCCGATCTTGTAGTTGTTTCCCCCGATGTTGGCGGTGTAGCGCGAGCCAGAGCATTTGCGAAAAAACTCAATGATGCCCCACTGGCGATTATTGACAAACGTCGTCAGGCCCATAATGTCGCCGAAGTGTTAAATATCATCGGCGATGTTAAAGGCAAAACGGCAGTGTTGGTGGATGACATGATCGACACTGGGGGCACGATCGCAGAAGGAGCGCGATTACTGCGTGAAGAAGGAGCGCGTCAAGTATACGCCTGTGCAACTCATGCAGTGTTCTCTCCACCAGCGATGGAGCGTTTGTCCAGTGGCTTGTTTGAGGAAGTCATTGTCACCAATACAATTCCGATACCAGAAAACAATCGTTTTCCACAACTAGTGGTGCTGTCAGTGGCTAATCTCTTAGGAGAAACTATCTGGCGGATTCATGAAGATACTTCAGTCAGTAGTATGTTCCGCTAGCCAATACTACAGACTGTCATTGGTGTTATAAATATAAATTACCCACGCTGAACCCTTGATCCGGTACAGTGTGGGCTTTTATGCGATTTGTTATCGTCGCATTGGTGACCCCAAAACCCCAGACCAACAACTAGTAGTCTATCGCAAAAGTTTTGATAGGTTTGTAGTAAGCACAAAGCATGCTTGAATATTTGAGGACTAAAGTCCTTACTACAAATGTATTTACCACTAGTACAGGTCGGCGGAAATAAACCTACCATTTCATTACGGCCAGAAAGCCCAAAATTAAAGCAGGCGTGAATGCGTGACTTCCCCGTTCGCGCAGCGTCCCCAAGAGTTGGGGCTGACTTTTGCCTTGCGGTACTTACTATGCCCCTACAATAAATATATATCTATCAGGGTTTATGTGAAATAGTATGATTTGCATTTATAGCGTATATCAAAAGAAGATTTTGTATCTTATTGCCAGATTTTTCAGCAATTAATGTCCATAATAAAAGCACTCTACCTCTAATCCAAGAAAGTAAAAAAGCTCCTTAGAGCTTTTTTGATCAAAAACCGTCTCAATCACCACGTTTCGACACATTAACGCATAATGTGAGTTATTTGTATAGTGCCTAAATCTTAGTAGAATATTTTTGCCAATCTAAGTAGGAAGATAGATGGAAGTTTCTGGACGCAATATCAATTACCCACTCAATCCTCCTCCCACTCTTGAAGATTTTCCCGTCCTTCAAACTGAAAAATATACCCTACGCCTAGCGTCAACTGAAGAAGAATTAGAATCAATTTTTCGGTTGCGCTTTGAAGTTTTTAATCTTGAACTAGGCTTGGGATTTTCTGCTTCTAGCTTTACCCAGATGGATATAGATAAGTTTGATGCGGTTTGCCATCATTTAATCATGATTTCCAAACAAACGGGTAAAACTATTGGAACTTATCGGATGCAAACCTATACAATGGCTTCTCAAAGATTAGGCTTTGATGCTGCCGATATATTTAATCTTAATGCGATTCCCAATTCTGTGCTTCAGGCATCAGTTGAAGTTGGACGTGCATGTATAGATAAAGAATACCGCAACAGTCAGGCACTTTTACTATTATGGAATGGGCTAGCAAATTATCTCATCTGGAGTAGAAACCAATATTTCTTTGGCTGTGCATCATTATTAACACAATGTCCTTCACAAGCTACTTGCACTTCTGATTATTTTCGGCAGAATGGTTTGATGCATCCAAGTATTTTGGTGTATCCAAATTCACAATCTTGTCTAGAACTGCCTCCAAATTGTCCAGATTCATGTAATGTTGAGATTCCTAAAATTTTGCAGGCGTACTTGAATATTGGAGCTAAAATATGCAGTCTTCCAGCTATTGACCGACACTTTAAGACCATTGATTTTTTAACGATATCTAATACCAAAGACTTTGCTAGATGGCGTTAAAAAATATTGTAAAAATTTTCTTTTGTCCTAACGATGCTTAGTCACGGCTACAGGATCTATTACGCTATTGCTAGCACACCACACGGACTGTAAAAATAGAGATATTTATGATATTTTACTTCACATCTGCATCTTGGCTATAAAACGAAGGTCAGTTTTGCCGTATTGGATACAACCTTGTGCAATTATTTTGAGAGTTAATAGAAGAGAGATATTTATAGTCAATATTTCAAATCAAATGACTCTCACTCAAGTATATTGGCGATACAGATGAGCAGGTTCAGATATAATAACTAGCGATGTCTACGACGGGCGTAGCTGCGGCACTTCATCCAGTGCGCCTGCCTGACTTGATTATTTTAGACAAATTATTGGGAAAAATTACTTATGCGCCATCTCAAATTTGCTCCGAGTTGGTTGCGATTTTTAATTATTTTTTTATTGGCGATGGGTATATTGTTTCGCTTTTTTAATCTTGACGGCAAAGTTTACTGGCATGATGAAACTTATACTTCATTGCGGATTTCTGGTTACAGAATCGCTGAAGTGAAACAACAAATTTTTAATAATCGTGTCATTAGTGGAGAAAGCTTTGCCCAGTTTCAAGGTGCAAATCAACAAAAAAGCTTAAATGACACAATCATGACTTTGGCAAAAGAAGATCCTTACCATCCACCGCTTTATTACATAATAGCCAGATTGTGGATGGAAATCTTTGGTAATTCGGTGACGGCGATTAGAAGTTTATCTGCCTGCATTAGTTTGCTGGTTTTTCCTTGTGTTTATTGGCTATGCCGAGAATTATTTAATGTGCCATTATCGGTTCCTGGTGTAGCGATCGCACTTATGGCAATTTCTCCAATTCAACTAGTTTATGCCCAAGAAGCACAAGAATATATTCTTTGGTTAGTCACCATATTATTATCCAGTGCGTCTCTCCTGCGAGCAATGCGGCTGGAATCACAAGATAAAGATGAGCCAGTAAAAGAACGACAACGGCCAGATTTATTCGCTATCTGGAGCATTTATGCAGTCAGTTTAGCCATCAGTCTTTATACATGTCTTTGGAGTGCATTTGTAGCACTTGCTCACGGGATTTATGTAACGAGCGCTGCCAAATTTAAGTTTACTGAAACTGTCAGAGCTTATTTATTAGTATCCCTGGTAGGCTTTTTAGCTTTCATGCCTTGGATAACAATTGTGATGGGTTACTTTTTTCAATTTTTAATTTCAGCAGATAAAACTAAAACTCAGGCATTTTCGATGCCTATATTTACATTTTTGCTGATGCAGTTAAGCAGAATTTTTTTTGATATAGACCTAAGCCAAGATAATCCTCTGAACTCTTTAATTCCACCCATATTTTTAATACTGATAGGATATTCAATTTATTTTCTTTGTCTAACAACCAACTATAAAGTCTGGTTTTTTATCATCACATTTATTGTAGTGCCAGCACTACCCTTAATACTCTCAAGTGCAGGTGGCATACAATTATCTACCGAACCATATTTCCTACCAGCTTATTTAGGAATCCAACTAACTGTTGCTTACCTACTAGCTACGCAAGTATATAATGGGAGCGTCTCACGCCGGAGCATTTGGCAGATAATTATAGCATTAGTGATTATTTGTGGACTGATTTCTTCTAAGGTGAGTTCTCAGGCAGAAACTTGGTGGAATAAGGGTATGAGCTATGGAAATCCCCAAGTTGCCCAAATCATCAATCAGACGAGTAGTCCACTTTTGGTTAGTGATGCTTTGGGCAATAATTATGGGAATGTTTTTTCTCTAAGCTATCTTTTGGAACCAAAAGTGCGATTTTTGTTGGTGAACAACCAAAAAATTCCCAACATTCCTGATGGGTTTTCTGATGTATTTTTACTCAATCCCTCAGACACTTGGCGCGCAACAATCGAAAAAAAGTATAACTTAAAGACAGATATTGTTTACAGCGATCAATATTATTCAGTCTGGAAATTGGCTAAATCTCCTAAGTTGCGGCGACGTAATATCTCAATTAATAATAAGTTATCTACCAGTTTATAGCGCTTCTCAGTTGAGTAGGTACTGAATTCCACCCCTAACCCACTCTTCGCTTGCGAGGACGGGACTATAATGTAGCTCATTTAATTAGGAAAAGCTATATAGCAGGACTATTTAATTCTCACCTAGCCCGCCTCATAATGAATTCACCTCTCTTATAGCAAAAGTCGTCTTTAAACGACTGAGAAAATGCAACATTGTCTACAAGCGATCGCAAATTGTTTTGAGTTGATCTTGAGTCTTAATTGGCTCTCGCGGTGCTGGTAATTCGGTATTAGGCCAGTTAGGTAAATCATTGCAGGGGCATAACAACGCCGGCATCCCGACGTTTCGCGCTGCTACTGGCATACTGCAACGGCTGCAAGGTAGCATTTCCCAGGCTGGTGTCAACAGTTGAGCAATGGTTTCATATGTACCCTCTAGGTAACAATCACCTGATTCTGGTGAGAGAATTTTTTGCCAGCACTCTTCAAATTCTTCACTATAGTGATCGCCATTTAGCACCGATTGGGGCAAAAAGCTTGCCTTACCGTTGCTCGTAATCACTTTTTTACCTAACTGAAACCAGTAGGCAAGGTATCCTCTAACTTCTTGTTTGGTTGCCATATTACAATTTTAGATTTTAAATTTTAGATTTTGGATTAATTTGAATCAATTAAGAATCTTGACTCCTGACTTCTCCTTCCCCTCTATTTGGCAATGGGTAACCAAGGATGCTGAGATTGAGAACATGACCACCAGTAACTAAATAAACAGTATTGCTGAGTACACCTAGCTGGCGCACTAAAGAACCCAGGCGATCGCGGAACGCCCTCCCAAGGGGATAAGCTGGTATCACACCCCAACCTACTTCTTCTGCTACAAATAGCATATCAGCAGCAACCAGATCCACCGTCTCTAACAACTCTGCAAGAATGTTTTCCCAGCTAGATTCGTCCTCTTCTAAGAGATTCGCAACCCAAGTTCCTAAAGAATCAACTAAAAGGCAGGTATAAGGTTTGGCATCGGCTAGGGTAGCAGACAGTTCCACAGGTACAGATAGAGTTACCCAGTCTTGGGGGCGACGTTGTTGGTGTTCTAAAATACGTTGATGCCATTCTTGGTCATCTGGGTTATCGGTGGCTGTTGCTACGTAAACAACTGCTTTTTTTGACTGCATGGCCAGAGTTTCCGCCCATTCACTTTTACCAGATCGTGCTGGCCCTGTTACTAAGATGATTTTACCCAAAGTTGTTTCCTGAATATTTTAATAAGAAAGGCAGGAGGCAGATAGCGCAGCGTAAAGCCAACTCTTGGAGAGGCAACGCCTTCGGCATGGCAACGCTATGAGCGAGTCCGCCAGCGTCGGGCAGTTCTTGCTGGAGGTAGACTGCCCTTTTCCTCCTGCGGTTATGACCGCAAGTGACCTTATAGTTTAAGTTTTACACCAAAATCTCCGGGTGGCTTGAGATTAGATGGGGTTGAGAGCAACAGATAAATTCCAACCTTCTACCTTCTGCCTTCTTTAACATGCCTACGGTTGCAATTTATCACCGCAGTTTTTTACTTTATCGGCAAAATTTTTAGTTTCAAATAACTTTTAAGAGATAAAATTAGCACCAGCATCATTGATGTCACAATTGGCAAAAGCCGAAAATCCCAACAACCCCATTCTGAATTATTCAACACCATTGGGGACAGCAAACTTTAGGATGTCTTTATGAACGCAGGCTTAAAACGCATTGAAGCAACTTTACACGATTTAGGGAATCGCGGCACTGCCTCTGCCGCCGAAGCTGGTGATTCGACGACAAAACGGCCTTTTTCCTTTAGAATCAGTGTCGGAGCCAACGAATCCACAGAAAGTACACAAACTCCATCTTCTCAGGAAGAACAAACAGTTGACTTGGGCGTAGATACTGAGAGTGATTATCCTTCTGAACAAAATTTCTTTCCTCACCATGACTCTGTGCAGACTTTTCAAGCACAAGAGGATGGTAGCAAAACACCCAGCCTACCCAAGTTGAAAACTCCGAGCTTTAGTAGCCATCGTCACGGAGCAAATCCAGGATTGGCGATGAATCTATTGCAAGAAATTCAGGAAACTGTGGCAGGTTGGCAAATAGAACTGCAAAATATTTTGAAGCAAATTCAGGATATTTACTTAGAAGGGCCAATTGTCAATGGCTGGTTAGAATCCGATCCCAAGGAACCAGAATCAGGAGGAACCGCAACACTGCGCCATGCAGAAGTTGACCGCCTGATGAACTACGTAGAAGAAATTTGCGCCACTGGTGGGAAAGTATCTTATCAATCATCTATTACTGGCTACCGCCTCTGTGGTATAGACGATACTGGTAAAGTCTGGTCGCGTCCATGTCCAGCAGATCAGGTTCCGAATGTTAGCATGGCGATCGCGCGTTACCAAAAGTTACGTCAACTGTTAGGGCGCAAGCAATCTTTGGAAACCCGCCTGAGTCAACTGGCCCAAACACTTGTAGTTTTACACAGTCATATTCAACAAACGTAAAATTTTAAAGATTATTTCCGAAGAAACTCGGTTGGTGGGTCGGTAATTTTTAGTTTAGATTAACTCTCAGCAGGTGTGCGTTGGATTTAAGATTTTTATCTAAAATCGTTCGACTGAGCCAAGCCGTTCGCGTAGCGTTCCGCAGGAAAGTCCCAAATCTCAAATCCAAAATAAAATCTATGCCAGACACCCAAATCTCTGCCATTATCTGTACCCACAATCGAGATACCTATTTAGGGGCTGCAATTGATAGTCTTTTAGCGCAGGATTTTGCTGCTGACTTTGAAATTGTGGTAGTTGATAATGGATCTAGCGATCGCACTCGTGAGGTTGTAGAACAAAGGGCCCACAATCCGCGCCTGAAGTATGTATTTGAACCCACCATTGGTTTATCTGTCGCCCGCAACACGGGTGCAAAAGTAGCTAGTGGTGATATTCTTGCTTATCTAGATGACGATGCCGTTGCCAGCCCTGGCTGGCTACAAGTTTTATATTTTGCCTATTACAATAATTCTAAACTAGCGATCGCAGGTGGCAAAGTTACTCTCATCTGGCCCCAAGGAATCCAGCAACCACGGTGGCTATCTCCAGGGCTAGCTGCAAATCTCGGTGCATACGATTTGGGTGACAGTATCATCTACATTGAGCAACCTGGCTCAACACCCAGAGGCTTAAATTACTCTATCCGCCGCAGTTTTCTAGAAGAAATTGGCGGTTTTGATCCTCATCTCGGTCGAGTAGGGAAAAATCTATTATCAAATGAAGAACTGCAAATGACCGAATTTGCCCTACAGCGTAATTGGCAAGTCGCTTATCTTCCCGAAGCGCTGGTTGCTCACAATGTTGCCCCAGAACGCCTCCAACGCTCCTGGTTTTTAAACCGGGGCTGGTGGCAAGGTATCAGTGAATGCTATCGAGAACAACTCGCTGGTAAAGCTGGAATCGCTCAATTGCAGCGAGGTAGCGAACGGTTTGTGCGCGGCTTGTATAAGGCATTGCAATATTTTTCTGATCCAGCAGAACGGTTTGACAAACTTGTATATGCTTACGGTCAGATTGGTTACTTAAATGCTGCTATTCAAGGTCTTTTATCCACATCAAATAAGAAATAACCAATAACATAATTTATACTCAATATGTCTTCTAAAATACCAGTTTCTGTATTAATTCCGGCAAAAAACGAACAAGCAAACTTGCCTGCTTGCCTTGCTAGCCTCAGCAGAGCAGATGAAATATTTGTAGTAGATTCTCAAAGTACTGATAACAGCATTGAAATTGCTAAAAGTCACGGTGTAAATGTCGTACAATTCAACTTCAATGGACGCTGGCCTAAAAAGAAAAATTGGTCTTTAGATAATCTACCTTTCCGCAACGAATGGGTACTAATTGTAGATTGCGATGAGCGCATTCCCCCTGAACTTTGGGAAGAAATTGATCAAGCAATTCAAAACAAGGAATATGCAGGTTATTACCTAAATCGCCGCGTCTTTTTCTTAGGAAAATGGATTCGTCATGGGGGAAAATATCCCGATTGGAATCTACGTTTATTTCAACATAAAAAAGGTCGCTACGAAAACCTACATACAGAAGATATTCGCAATACTGGTGATAACGAAGTTCACGAACATGTGATTTTGCAGGGCAAAGTTGGGTATCTCAAAAATGATATGCTCCACGAGGACTTCCGCGACCTTTATCACTGGTTAGAACGACACAACCGCTATTCTAACTGGGAAGCCAGCGTTTATTTTAATATTCTCACAGGTAAAGATGATAGCGGCACTATCGGCGCGAATCTATTTGGTGATGCAGTGCAACGCAAGCGCTTTTTGAAAAAAGTCTGGGTACACCTGCCATTTAAACCCATTTTACGGTTTGTTTTATTTTATATTATTCAACGCGGTTTTTTGGATGGCAAAGCCGGATATATCTATGCACGCTTGCTGAGTCAATATGAATATCAAATTGGCGTTAAACTCTACGAATTACGCAACTGTGGTGGTCACTTAAATACTGCAACTACCCCGAAGGAAGGAGCAGGGGAGCAGGGAAGCAGGGGAGCAGAGGGAGAGCTATTGACCATTGACTCTTAACTAATAACTAATGACCAATGACTAATGACCCTTTCGTAGATTTACGCAAATATGACCAATCTTGGTTTGATCGTGGGCGTCCAGGTTGGTATATTTTATTATGGTGGCTTGTACAAGCGATCGCCTTTCCCCTGACTCCTCAACCGTTAAATATTCTGCGTTGTGCTTTGCTACGACTATTTGGCGCTCGTATTGGCGAAGGCGTACTAATTCGACCCACCGCCCGCTTCACCTACCCTTGGAAAGTTATCATTGGCAACTACAGTTGGATTGGAGATAACGTAGTTTTATATAGCCTCGATCAGATCCACATCGGTGAACATTGCGTAATTTCGCAAAAAAGTTACCTGTGTACTGGTAGTCATGATATCCAAGACCCTACTTTTGGGTTAAAAACAGCGAGTATCACCATTGACAATGGTGCATGGGTAGCAGCAGATTGTTTCGTTGGGCCGGGAGTGCAAATTGGCGCTAATGCTGTGATTGGCGCTCGTAGTAGTGTTTTTACTAATATGCCTTCTGGGCAGGTTTGTTGGGGAAGCCCCTGTCATCCCAAGACGGTTCGGATAAAACTTGATCCCCCCACAAACCCGTGATTTGAGTGCGTTGCAGGGGTAAATGAGCAATCGTACAGAAAGTTCCGCGCTTGGCTGAAAACTTTACTCAATATATTTTGTATTAATAAATACTGCTTTAAGTAAGTATCGTTTCTACCGTATTCATAGTTTATCTGGTAGTATGATTTTTTTGAACTATTTGCAGCCTACAACGATAAGTGGCTTTTTTATCCTTTTGGGAAAAAACTGTCCGGAGTATTAATCAATAATTATTTTTTTAATACAAAATAAATGGTTATTTATAGCTTGAAATAACTCTAAAAAAAATTAATTAATTCATAACCAAAATTTAATAGTAATCTAACTCACACTTGTTGAATTTTATGATGAACTATAGAGCGTAGGTAGAATTGCAGTTTTAAATTTCTTACCAAGAATACTGTAGTTCCCTGTTATAGCAACTGATTGCTAATATTGGCATTTGTAGGGCAGTTTATATATTGGGAATGTTTTTAGAGCTTTAGAAGTTTCAATAAGCAGAGAATTACCATGACTATTTACGGCTCTTAACGCCTTATTACATGTTTAAACTTTTGCCTTGAATTTGCTATAACTCTACATGCTTCAGCGTTTTGTGCAAACTTTTGATTTATCAATAACCTTTATTGATGCCAGTTTTTTGAGCTTAAAGAAGGTTATTTATAATCACCAGTTTGACACTTGATTTTGATTTGATATGGTGTTGAACCGGAAATTAATTTTAAGGAGCAAGACATGGGTTTATATCGCGTTCGCCTGAATAATTTGACAAGTTCAATTTCTGTACTTGCCATCACAATTGGTTTAGTAGTAGGTCAATCCGCTACTCAGAAATCTCTAGCTCAGACCATAGGTAATGGTGTAGGTGCAAGCACTGTAAATGCTTTGTTTACAGGTCTAAAAACAGTCGCTCCGAGCATCACGCTCACATATTCTCCAGTTGGTAGTGGCGCAGGGTTAACAGCTTTTTTCACTCAAACCCCACCAGCTGGTACTCCTGGTCCAATCACTTTTGCAGCTAGTGACGACCCCGTAGCAGGAACAGAAACAGTTACTGGCGGTCGTGGTTACGTCCAAGTGCCTGTGGTAGGTGTCGGAATCACATTAGCTTATAACGCTAATGGTCTTACTGTACCAACAGGTGGAATTAAGCTTTCACGAGCTAGTTACTGTGGTATTTTGAACGGTAGCATCACAAATTGGAACGATAAGAGCATTAGTACAGATAACGGTGGCCAAATAATAGCAGGCAATGTACCCATCAAAGTTGTACGTCGTAGTGACTCAAGTGGTAGCACTTTTGTTTTAAGCAGTCATCTCAATACTGCATGTAAGCCTGCTGCGACTCCAGGTATTCCAGCAGCTTATGTATGGAATAGAGGAGTAGGTACAACTGTTAATTGGCCCACCACTTTCATTGGCGCTACTGGTGGCGGAGGTGTAGCCACTGCGATCGCAGGTACTCCTGGTGCAATTGGTTATGTGGATAGTGCTACCCGTTTAGCTAGAAATCTACCAGCCGCACTCTTACGTAACAAGACAGGTAATTACACTGCTCCCTCAACAGACGCAATAACAGACGCTCTTCTAGGTGGGACTGTCGTCAAATACGGGACTAATCCCACTAACAGGCTGATTAGAATCGATAATTTGAACGATCCAACCCGTCCAAATGCTTATCCCATTTCCACAGCAACTTATTTGCTGTTTTATGACATATACTCAGATGCTACCATAATAAATGGTATTAAAACCTTGAGCAGCTTGTCTTTGGGATCAGTTGCGGATACTTTCGTTGCATCTCTCGGATATGCTCCTCTTCCCGCTCCCATTAAAACGGTGTCTACAGGTGTTGTAAATACTTGCGTAAATACGGTTTTAGGCCCTTCTCCTTGCAATTAGGTTATAAATTGACCTAGCAGCCTGTCGGAGCATAGCTGTTAATTCTGTTTGCAGACTTTAACAGCTATCGGTGGCGTTGTTGAATTTAAGTAGGACTTACCCACTTAAGCCTGAAAAGCTGATCCCTCCTAATAAAAAGGGGGGAACTCTAAAGCCCCATTTTGGCGCTCGTAGTACTGTTTTTACTAATATGCCTTCTGGCCAGGTTTGTTGGGGGAGTCCCTGTCGTCCAAAGATGACTCGGATAAAACTTGCTCCCCCGAAAAACCCCTAATTTTATAGATAAACATAAAATCAAAGTCTCCTCAAGCAAGACGGTAAGTAGCAATGATAGTATATTTATCATGGCTGCTCTAATCCTTGCTATTGATGAACAAACTATTGGATGAAACGCTGTCAATCAAAATTGCTGAAAGTATAAACAGCAGAGCTAGCACTCCGTTTGATAATGCTTACAAAGCAGCATTATCCATTGAGGGAGCAAAATATATTCAGGGATTTTTAGCTTTTGCAGGGAAACCATACAGACCGATTGAACACAGTTGGATTGAGATCGGCGATACCTCTGATGTCCGCATTATCGATCCCACATTACCGCACCTAAACAAAAATCCCCAAGAACTATGGTATTTTGCAGCACAAAGGCTGACCGTTAAAAAACTGAAGGCCATCATTGAAGAATCCAAAGAAGATTATCCAGAAGATGATCCATTACCAATCTATGGCGATCCACCTTATGAATATTACGGTGATGTTATGTTAGGTGGCCAAGACTACTTGGCAGCATATCAAGCCGCAGAGGCTAAATGCAGAGAAATCAGCGAACTCAACCCTGAGAGTAACTAAGGAGAATGTGGTAACGTACCTACACCTCCTGAATACAGGTAGGTGTAGGCTTCTCAAAGACTCCTGATTGAGGACATAATTTGAGCTTTTACATCGTGCGTCTCACGATTCTTTATATTTATCGCCGCGTTCAAATCTCTGCACAAACTCGTTTGACAACTAGGACAATTGTGCATTCTTTAAGATAGTGGCTTCAAAACCATTTGACCACAGCTATGGCATCCCACACTCTGTCTAGTGAGATGTGGGACTTCTGCTAAAAAAGTTAAATAATTGGTAATTACGAATTATTTAATACGATTTACCATCGCTGCCAAAGTATTCCCTATAGCCACAAATTTTGTCTCCACGCACATCAAAAGAAACTGCTACCCGATTTTTGTAAGGCTGTCCAAACAAAAGCCCCTCATCCCGAAACTCAAAGACAGCCGTCGTTTCACTGCTAGTAACACGGTCTAAACTAGTCAGGTTTAAACCAGGACTGAATGATTCAGAAACGTACTCGAAAAATTCTCTAGCTCGTTCTTTCCCCACATTCAACCCGTGGAATTTTGCCATAGGAAACCAAAGGGTAAAATCTTCTGTGAGCATATCTAACAACAGTTCCCACTCTCCTGTTGCCATCCCATGCGTCAGATTCTCAAATGCCTGTTGAGCAACTTTTAAAGTATTTTCTGAATCTTGCATCATTCTCACTCCCGACCGGATATAAACTAAGCTTAATGGTAAACTCGCGTCATCTTTCCTACATCATCAGAAAATTCGTGATTTCTGTCTAGCAAGTTATTTTTTATAAAAATAATAAAAGCAGATGACAAGCACTCCCAATAAATCAGAGATAGAAAAATCTATTGTCACCTTACCAATACCAGAAACTAACTAAGAGTTTAACTGGAGAAACTGCTGGTATCCGGTAACATTTTTGCAAGACTTATCGAAAGAGACGTAGGTAGAAGTCGAACGGTTGGGAAAAAACCTCAAAGAATTATATTTACCACTCAAGACATCAGATACGTTAGTTATTGAGTACCGCAAATGGTTGAATAAATACGGTTCATCCTTGCCATTTTCTCAGAGCTTTTCTAGCTCAAAGTCTGATGTTCTTAACGAAAACACAAATATTACTCCTATCCCTATATACAGATTAGAACGTCATACCAAAATCTGTAGTTCTTGCAATCAAGCTTATCAAGTGACAAACTTAGTAAAACAAACTTTGATAGGTGTGGCGATCGCTCTCGCAGCTTTAGCTATACTTACAGATAACTCTTGGGTTTCTTGTGTGGCTATTGCGGCTTCTTTATTAGCAGTGGTTTTAGTATTGTAGCCCAGAATGTGAAAACTAGGTTTGAACGTCCCTACACCCGCTATTAACTAATTCGTAATTCTTAGCAAAACAACACACCAAATTATTAAATTGGTGGTTTTTACCTGTTGGGGTTTAAATTCCCAACTAATTCAATTACAAATCACGAAAGCGTTGCGTCATTATCAATTACTGATTATATTAATCCTGCTTCACCGTATTACCTAAAACCTAACAACTACTTTGCCGCAATTATGACCACTGAGGAGGTATTCTACAGCATTGGAAATTGAGTCTATGCCTTTAAACTGTGTTTGGTCAACGGCAACTTTGAGTTTGCCAGTGTAGAACAAGTTTAACAGGCGATCGCGTGCCTCTGGTATATATTCTTTATAATGAGGCATAAGAAAACCGCGAATAGAAGCAGCTTTCCAAAATAGCTGGTGATAAATGCGGGGTTGGGTAATTTGTTGTGGGTTTTTTGCATATTCCGAAATAAAACCAACCACCACTAAACGTCCTCTAACTGCTAAATTATCAACGCAAATATCGAAAACATCTTTACCTACACACTCAAAAATTAAATTAATTCCATTGGGGTATTCTTGTTTGAGGACTTGATTGAGATTTTCTGTATGATAGTTTATGATGCGATCGCACCCTAATTCTCTCAGTAATTTTGCCTTCGCCTCAGAACTACAAGTACCAATGACATGATTCCCGGCTAACTTTCCCAATTGCACCGCAATATGACCAGTTCCCCCTGCTGCTGCTGTTATTAAAACCACTTCATTACTTTTCATCTCCCCCACTTGTTCTAATGCAACCAAAGCTGATACACCTGTAGGTATTAGTGTTAGCAACTCTGGTGTCACTTCACGCACCTTTACTGCTAAGTTCGCATCGATAAGCTGATATTCTCGATAACCGCCACCACGCGCCGTAGTTATTACAGCATCACCTATTTGAAAATCTTTAACCTTTTCACCCACAGCAACAACTTTTCCCACTGCTTCCACACCTAAATCAAAGGGAGGAATCAAGTTAATATAAGGAACATCACCACGACAAAGTAAGGTGTCAAAGCCACCGTTAACGCCAGCAAATTTGTTTTGAATTAAAAGTTCACTAGACGCAGGTTTAGAAATAGGAATTTTGACAATTTCAACGGCAGATTTAAAATCTTGATTAAGTTGCTTTGCTATTAACTTTTTGTAAGTTTGTGAGTTCATTTACCCATCTTATTGAAACAATATAAATTTAAGGTGCATTATGCTTTCAGCTAATGCACCATCAACAATCTAAAGTGTATTACACTAAGCTGATAAAGCTTTATCCCACTCTAATTGATGAGCTAAACCATACTTGATAAAATCTTCTTCTTTAGCTTTATCGCTTTTACCAAAAACGCCTAAGCTGTATGGATTATCTTGCATTCGTTGTGTAACTTGCTCTTTCTCAAATCGGATAACTTCATCTCTAAGCTTATCGGGTTTAAAAAAGTCTACAACCAAAACAGTTCTATCATAATTAGTGTAATTATGCGGGCAGTGTGGATAGCTATGATCTAAAACCAGAAATTTTCCTTCATGCCAATAAAGTTGCTCATGGCATATTTTCATAGCCACATCTCCCTCTGGCACGATTAATCCTAGATAGCCACGATTCATGTGAGGGTTATAGTTCACATGTAGCTTGATATCCAAGCCTGGATGGAATGTGCCAAAATACACATTTCTGATGATTTCATCATCGCTAAAGTTGACTTTTTCTATTACTTTAGCCAAACTTGGAAAATATTTCTCTCTTAATATAAGTGCTTTTTGTGATGCATCATCTGGTCCATAATCAGGATATTGTATTTGATGCGCCTGAATATATTTTTCAATAAACATACCTTGAAATAAAATACCAAAAGCAGTGTATTTTGCATTACCCTTGGTTTGAATTGTTTGACTTTTAGGCCCCAAAATATCATAAGTTAACTTTAACTCGTCATCAGATGCATTCTTAATAAAACGTGTAAACTCATCTCTAATCACTTGCCAGTTATCTTCAAAACTTTTGAGGAAAGTAAATTCTTTTGGGTCTATATGATACTCATTAAATCTTTCCATTGTCTTTTCTCCTGAAGATGATTTCATAAAAAACCGTTATATAATGATGGGATTTGGTCTTCATCCCGATTCGATGTTGGAATTCCTGACTAAACTCATTTTAGTGTGAGGTCTACTGTGTCTGAAACTCCCGTATTAGATAAAATTATCAAAAATGTGCGGGTAGTTCGTCCCCATCAGGATACAATCGAACTACTTGATTTAGGCATTAAGGATGGAAAATTTGCTCAGATTGCCCCTAATATTAGCCCAGACACAGGTAAAGAGGTACTTGATGGCAAAAACCTGTTAGGCTTTCCTGGGGTCGTGGATGCCCATATGCACATCGGTATCTATCAACCTCTCAACAAAGATGCTGTAATTGAAACCAAAGCAGCCGCAATGGGAGGCGTGACTACCAGCCTGAATTACATCCGTACAGGGCAGTATTATCTTAACAAAGGCGGCTCCTACCGCGATTTTTTTCCAGAGGTGTTGGCGTTATCCGCAGGTAATTTTTTTGTAGATTACAGCTATCACATAGCACCTATCGCTAGCCAGCATATCGATGAAATACCTTTATTGTTTGAAGAACACGGTATCTCTTCGTTTAAAATCTTCATGTTTTATGGCGGATATGGCTTGCATGGTTTGTCAGACCAGCAAAACCTCTTTTTAATGATTAATAAAGAGGAACGGTACGATTTCGCCCATTTTGAATTTATTATGCGTGGTCTAACTCGCTTGATGGAAAAACATCCAGAAGCGCGAGATACTATCAGCTTGAGTTTGCATTGCGAAGTTGCAGAAATTCTCAACGCTTATACCAAAATAGTTGAAAACGATTCTAGTCTTAGTGGATTACACGCTTACAGTGCAGCACGTCCTCCTCATTCCGAAGGTTTAGCAATTTGCATTGCTTCTTATTTGGCGCATGAGACTAACTGTGCAAATATCAATTTGTTGCACCTGAGTTCGCGTAAAGCAATGGAAGCAGCTTTGACTATGCAAACTGCTTTTCCTCATATCAATTTTCGGCGAGAAGTTACTATCGGACATTTGTTATTAGATGTCGATACTCCTAATACAATTTGGGCAAAAGTCAACCCTCCTATTCGTCCCCGTGCCGATGTGGAATACTTGTGGCAAGCAGTACTCAACAATCAAGTGGATTGGATAGTTAGCGACCACGCTTGCTGTTCTGCTGAACAAAAAAGAAGTGCTAAAGACCCAAATAATATTTGGTTAGCAAAGTCTGGTTTTGGCGGTACAGAATATTTACTTTCTGGTGTATTGAGTGAAGGTAGCAAGCGGGGGATGTCCTACAATCAGATGGCTAAGTTGCTATCTTGGAACCCATCCCGGCGCTTTGGTTTGTTAGAAAAAGGTGACATTGCCATTGGCTATGATGCTGACTTGGTGCTGGTAGACCCCAATGAAAGCTTTGTGGTACGTGCGGCTGACTCAGAGTCACAACAAGGTTACACACCCTTTGAAGGAGTTGAGTTAAGTGGGCGAGTAAAGAGTACCTTTTTACGTGGAAATTTGATTTACAATAACGGACAGGTTTTGGGTTCTCCTACTGGGCGCTATTTAAAAAGAGTATAGAGTTTTAAACATTTGTATTGTCCAGAAACTCTATAACTACCTTTGATATTTCTTCAGGTATCTGGTTCATCATACAGATGGTTCCATCTGGAAACTCCACAACCTTAGCGTGGGGAATTGCTTGTGATAAGAAATATCGGTCTTTTGCCAGTGCTAAACCTAATTTCTGAAATTCTTCCACATCGTCAATTCCCCAAACTATCAGCGTGGGACACTTAATTGAAGTAAACCTTTCTGCTGCATCTATACAGTAATTTCCTACTGCCCAAACTGCGTACAAAGGATAACCAAAGCATTTCAAATCATCTAAAACCCAACGATGATTCAAATCAGCAGAACCCACATATCTGGAACGGGCTAACCATCTTTCCATCAAGTGAGAACCATCTTCTTTAATGACGAAACCTTCTTGAAATCGCTTCATTAAATCTGCTTTTCCAGCTTCACCAAAACCAGCAACGTTACACAAAATTAAATTATTAACCCGTTCTGGATAAGCTGCGGCCACTTCTCCAGAAACAAAAGCGCCTGTATGGTTTCCCAAGATGTTTGTTTTTTCAATACCTAACTCATCTAACAGGGCAATAACAGTTTTAGCGTAGTCCGCCACTGAATACAATTTTGGTGGTTTATCAGACTCACCAAAACCTATGAAATCCATCGCTATCACGCGGTACTTTTTTATCACAATGGACATTAATTCACGATATTCATCACTACTTCGGGGGTTCATATGCAGTAGTAACAAAGGCTCTCCTTCACCGCCGACCCGATAAAGAATCTGTCCATCTTCAGTGTCTAAAAAAGCTCGCTTGATTGGTTTATTCATAGTACCCTGATAAATTTAGGATTTATATCAACTTTTATTTAATTTGTTTAGCAAATTACCTTTTCTGTGCTATGCTTTCTAACCATTCAATTAGGGGTCTTAAGGTTCCTGGTAATGCTGCTTCACTGACAGTCACCCTATGCTGCTTACCATTATCTTCTACTGTTAACTTATATTGAAAGCGATCGCTCTGAAGATTTGGCGAAGTAATATGTTCAAGTAGCCTAAATAAATCAGCAACTTCCACGAGTCGGGCAAGTGTGCTGGCTTCTTTTGGCGGGAGAGTGTCTGTATCAATAGTTGTTTTCTTAGTAATCCCAGCAAAGCCGCCCCTGCGTTTAAAGTATATCCGCATTTTTTTGCTCTCCATTGCGCTACTTAGTTGGGATAAATACAAAAACTGGGAGATGATAGTTTTCAACTCCTAGTTTAGCAATAACAAACAACACATCTAAAAAAGTTAAAGAGTGAGGAGTTTTTTAACTCATAACTTTTAACTACATTGACAATTTTAATAGTGTTAAGTTTTCCTACTATGTGTGTAACCACAATTTAGTTGGTTAAGCGATCGCTCTTACCTCTATGATGAAATAAGCTAATCCGTATTTAAATTATAATAAAGTTACTAAGCTAAACTGATTAGTTTAGCAAGAAGCTGTCTTTTCACTAACCTCCATCTTCCGTCAGTTGCCAACTTGACATCAAATGCACTAAGCTGTCTTTAGCGCAAGAGGCTTTGCGTTAACTGTCTTTGGTTAGGCAAAAGATGGATTTTAGTCAGACTTTAATTACAAAAAGTGATGCCATTCTTGATCAATGGGTAGAAGCAGTTTACCAAGATGAACAAATTCAAGCTACTAATGAACTTACTTTCAAGGCTGTACGGGATAGCTTACCCCGCATCTTGAAAGCATTAGCAACAGTACTTTCTGAATCTGCAACGAGCGATTTGCAGACAGTAGTAGATGCAAGTTTGGAACACGGTACACTTCGCGCCCAACAAGGATTTGAGCCAGCAGAAATTGCCAGAGAGTATCGTTTACTCCGGTTTGTGATTTTTTCCATTTTAGAAGAAGATTTATTGCAAGGATCAGCACAAGAAGTGTTGAGAGCTGTTCGCCTGATTGATACAGTAATTGATGAAGCGATCGCCCGTTGCTTTGACAGTTATACTCAAGGACGATTACAAGAGCTTAAACAACTCCAAAGTCAGTTGCGGTTGACTAACCAAGAGCTAACTCGTCTGGTTAGCACCAATAAAGATAACCTCTCTCATTTGGCTCATGAACTGAAAACACCCCTGACTTCAATCATCGGTTACGCAGACTTATTTCTGCGCCAGCAGCGTCAACAACCGGAAATCAAGGACACGTATTCAAATATTGAAAGTATTGAGCGAGTTCTCAAGAATGGCAGGCTTCTTCTGCGGTTAATTAACGATACTCTCGAAATTTCGCGCTATAATGCCGGACAGATGAAATTGCAGCCTACTTTAACCGATGTGCGTAGTTTAATCAACTTTGTTTTAGAGATGATTGAGCCACTAGCGCGTGCTAAAGAATTATCCTTGGTTGTTGAATGCGAACGCGCTCCAAGTCAAGTTACTACAGATTCTCTTCGGCTTCAGCAAATTCTGACAAATCTGCTAAGTAACGCAATTCGCTACACAGAATCTGGTTCAATTCATTTGGAGTGCTGGACGGTATCTCAACAGCAGTGGGCTATCTCTGTTACTGATAGTGGTATTGGTATTTCTTTAGATGCTCAAGCACAAATCTTCAATCCTTATTTTCGGGAAGTAACTGCTCCCCAAGTGCAAAGTTCTGATGGTACAGGATTAGGTTTAGCAATAGTCTCTCGATTGGTTCAGTTAATGCATGGTGAAATTAAAGTAGATTCACAGCTAGCAAAAGGGTCTACATTTACAGTAATTTTGCCATTAGAAATCATTGCCTATGAGCAGGGCTGATTATTTCAAGGAAATTTGAAAATGAAATCGCAACTTAAATTGGTGCGTTAACGCAGTGTAACGCACCCTACAGGCGCATCTACTCGTCAATTTGACCAACGCGGCGGATATTCAAAATGTCGCTCATTTTTTTAATTTGGACAAACACTTGCTCTAATTGAGAGCGATCGCGTATATCTATTCCTAAATCCATCAATGCAGGTTGACCAACACAGGTTTTCACCTGAGCATGACGGACATTAATTCCTTGATCACTCAACCGTGACAAAATATCCTTTAGTACCCCTACGCGGTCAAGAGCTTCAATTTGAACATCTACTGGGTACGTGTGCGGACGACCACTATTTTCGGCGGCTGGGTTCCATCTAACTGGTACTAAGCGCTCATACTCCACAGTTTCCAGATTATTGCAGCCTTGGCGATGAATTGAAATACCCCTACCTCGCGTCACCACACCAATAATCGGTTCGCCAGGAATCGGGGTACAACACCCAGCTAAATAATACACCAACCCCTCTACCCCAACAATTGGCGAATCACTGGCGCGGGAAATAGGCACAGGTGAATCCCGCAAAGCTTTTGATGTAGTTGGTTCTTTGGGGATAAATGGCGACACGGTGGAAACTGGTTGTTGTCCCTTCGCCACTTCTCGCCAACGATTTAGCACCAAGTTCAACGTCACTTCTCCGTAACCCAAACCGGCAAGTAAATCGTCTACGCTGTGGTAGTTACACTTTTGGGCGACAGTCTCCATCGCATCCGACTTTAGCAGACTATCAAAACCAGTTTTACCGAGTTCTTTTTCTAACAATTCCCGTCCCCGGGCGACATTTTCTTCCCGACGCGATCGCTTGTACCATTGTTTTATCCGATATTTCGCCGCCGAACTTCTCACAAAGTTCAACCAATCCAAACTCGGATGGCAGTTCTTTTGGGTGAGAACTTCTACAATATCGCCATTGTGTAGCCGCGTTGACAGAGATACCATTCGCCCATTCACCCGCGCCCCTGAACAATGGTTTCCCACTTCCGTATGAATGCGATAAGCAAAATCTACAGTGGTGGAACCGGGGCTTAAAGGAACAACATCCCCCTTAGGGGTGAAGACATAGACATCATCTTCAAATAGATTATCTTTGACGCTATCAAGATATTCTTGTGCATCCTTGAGATCACTTTGCCATTCCAGCAGCTGCCGCAGCCAAGTAAACTTGTCATCCGTCCCTGTCAAATGGCTAATACTAGAACCTCCTGTTTCTTTGTACTTCCAATGGGCAGCAATCCCGTACTCGGCGATATGATGCATTTCGATTGTCCGAATTTGCACCTCCAAAGGACGGCCAGTTAGTCCAATCACCCCAGTATGCAACGACTGGTAACGGTTAGGTTTTGGCAGCCCAATGTAGTCTTTAAATCTTCCAGGAATTGGGCGAAAAGCATCATGAACCACCGCCAACGCCCGATAACATTCCTCATTGCTTTGAACAATAATCCGCAGCGCTGCCAAATCGTAAATTTCATGAAATTCCTTTTGTTGGCGGTGCATTTTTTGGTAAATGCTATAAAGGTGCTTGGGACGACCGCTAATATCCTGAAAGCGGATTCCGGCTTGCTGCAAACGCTCTTGCAACATGTTCGTAGCTTTAGCCAATTTCTCTTCTCGCGCCGTCCGTTTTTCAGAAACATGCTCTTGCATTTGGCGGTAAGCTTCCGGTTCCAAATACTTAAAAGCCAAATCTTCCAGTTCCCATTTAATTCGCCAAATCCCTAAGCGATTGGCTAAGGGTGCAAAGATATCTCGCGTTTCCTGGGCACTGCGGCGGCGGCTGGCCTCTGACATATATTGTAAAGTTCGCATATTATGCAAACGATCTGCCAATTTCACCACAATTACCCGAATATCTTGCGCCATTGCCAAAAACATTCGCCGGAAGTTTTCGGCTTGACTTTCGGTTTTGCTGGTGAAATTGATTTTAGAAAGCTTGGTGACACCTTCAACCAATTGCCGCACTTCTGGCCCAAAGCGTTCTTCTATTTCTTGACTTGTTACTTCTGTATCTTCAACGACATCATGAAGAAATCCAGCTGCTATCATAGCAGGACTGCCTCCCAAGTCATGCAGCAAGTCGGCTACAGCAATGGGATGAGCGATGTATGGTTCTCCCGATTTGCGGTATTGACCTTGATGCAGTTGGAAAGCAAATTCAAATGCGCGACCAATTAAGACTGCATCACTATGCCTTCGGTCATCTTCCGGTATGCCGCTACTTGTGGATGACTCCTTCAAACATTTCTTTAACCATTCTGGAATGGCTAGATCAATTGATGAATTTATAGCTAGACTGCTCATACAATTAGGTTTGGATAGGATCGGTAGATTAAGTGAATGATAAATAAAACTGGCAGCATCGCCGTAAAAAGATGCTGTCGCCCAGAGACGGGTAGAAAAAACAGTGTAAGGATGATTTTCCAATTGCCGATAGCGTAGCGTAAAGCCTTCGGCATAGCTTCGCTTAGAGCGACGCAGGAGCGTCCGGTAGTCATCCAATTTGAGTTTCAAGGATCATAAAGAAAATCCATTGATGGCAAACAAAGCCCCAAATCCTGATTTGAGGCTTTTAGTGCTGATAAGTGTTTAAGAAAGTTTATTGTAGAAGAAAAATTACTTGACATTAATACTATCTTAACTAGCACTGGATGTCTTTAAACCGTGAGAAATATCTGGCACTCGTAACCTTGCTAGAGCAATTACGTTCCGATGCCACAACTACCCAAATTGTTGCACCAGAACTGCGGCAGCGTGTAGCCTCGTTGCAGCAATTCTTTGGGGAGCAGATTGTGCCTTTGGCTGATGAAAACTGGCGAGTGCAGTCTTATCAAACCGAAATGAGCAAGCAACTGCGCCTGTTGGCAATAGATGTGATGTTTTTGCAAGGAGCGCGGCAAGCATCTACTGTACAAACGAGACTTCAGACGATTAGCGATCGCTTGACCACTCTCATTCAATACTGTAATGCCATCCTGCAACCAGAAGCGGAAGGAGAAAAATAACAATTGTTCACCTTTTTCTCTAATTAATCCATCATCTCATTTATGACCTTTGCTGGAAAGTTATTTTGGTAACAAGTTGGGAATGGGGAGTGGGGAATGGGGAATGGAGAATGGGGAGTGGGGAATGGGGA
>NZ_CAXTNP010000057.1:0-32607 GCF_964245575.1 uncultured Nostoc sp.
TCCCCATTGCCCCTAATCCCCAGAGGGGGCCCCGAGTTCCCCATTCCCCATTCCCAAAAGGAGTTTTATCATGACTGAGTTAGCGCCAATAATTCAATTAGGCAATCCAACATTGCGCCAAAAAGCTGCTTGGGTTGAGAATATTCAAGATGAGCATATCCAAAAATTAATTGAAGATTTAATCGCCACTGTTGCCAAAGCTAACGGCGTGGGGATTGCTGCGCCTCAAGTAGCACAATCCTATCGTTTATTTATTGTGGCTTCCCGTCCTAATGCCAGGTATCCCAATGCCCCGGAAATGGAACCTACTGCCATGATTAATCCCAAAATTATTTCTCACTCAACTGAAGTTGTCAAAGATTGGGAAGGTTGTTTAAGTGTTCCAGGAATTCGGGGGTTAGTTCCTCGGTATAAATCTATTGAAGTGGAATACACTGACTATCAAGGCAACTTACAAAAGCAAGAATTAACCGATTTTATCGCTCGGATTTTTCAACACGAGTATGATCATCTCGACGGTATCGTATTTGTAGATCGCCTAGAAAATACTCTCGATATGATTACTGAGCAGGAATACCAACAACGAGTTGTTAACAAATAAATGGGAGTGGGGAGTGGGAATTGCTATAGTTCAATTAATTAAAAAAGCGCTGCGATCGCAGCGCTTTAAGCGTGTACTTCGCAAACTTGGTCACCTCGCCACAATTGATACAACCGCGTTGCTGGCATTGTCATATACAAAACATTACCAACATTGAGCTTAGTTTCTAATAAATCCCAGTCATGAAGGGTTTGCTGGTTTATTTCTACGTACAAAGGTACACAGTCAGTGGACATGGCTACATCTTTCACCCACTGACCACAAAAGGCATGTGAAGGTGTAATCACAGTTGCAAAAGCCACCCAAAGACTATCTGCTGTAATGCCATTGCCAAGGATGCGTCCCCCTAGTGCAGCAGCAGCAAAAGCTGGGGCTGCTAGTTCAGCCGGACTCAGTACGGCCTCGAAACCAAATAGCTGTTGCGCTATGCCAGCAAAATCGGGATCGGCATAATTAACAATCACAGGAATGCTGGGTGTCAAGCCTTTGGCTTTGAGGGCAATTTCCAGATTGGTAGCATCATTGTTAGTTACAGCAAGCACTGCGGCGGCAGACTCTATATTGCTGGCTTTGAGTATTGTGCGAAAGCTGGCATCACCCTGAATGACGGGGATACCGAGTTCACGGGCGGTATTGATATATTTATTGTTGGAGTCGGGTTCAACTACTACAACTTCATATCCGCTGGCGTGGAGTTGCTGGACAATTCTCACCCCAATACCACTCAAGCCACAGACAATGTAGTGATATCGCTGGGGAATTCGGGCTGCATCCCAAAATTGCTTAAAGCGGCTTCCCAAGACAAAATCGGTGAGCATTGCATACCAAATACCAATCACCACTGCTCCAACCAGCATCATCACAACAGTAAATAACTTAATACTGTTAGGAGCATTTTCTACTACTTTGTCATTACCACCCGCTCCCGTAATCATGCCTACAGAAAAATATAGAGCATCGACAGGAGACAAACTCAACTCAGCCGACATATAGGTGAATGTAGCAATCGCAATAACCGCCAATAGTGCAATAGCACCCAGCACTACTGATCGCCCGTGTTGCTGAAACAGCCTAAGATTAGTCAGGACTTTCAGCAGTTTTTTAATCAATGATCTCCGAGGAGAACGGATACGGGGTTGGGTGCCAACAATTAAGCGATCGCCTACTTGTATCTTTTGTCCAGATATTACAGCCGACACCAAATCCATCTCACCTTTTACTGGCAAGTAATAAATCAGCATCCGCGATCGATCTTCCCAGAATTCACTCAGCTTTCGACCCTTCCAAAAGTGGTTTTCATCAATGTATTCTTCGTGAATTGGCCAAGTTTGCTGAAATAATTTGATTTGTCCGATCGCTTGGCTTCCCAGTGCTGCAAACGTGAATACGGGTGCTACTAATCCCACAACACTCATACTCAAGTGGTCTGGCAAACTTTGATCTAGGCGCTCCCCCAAATTTGTATTATAAAAACGGTTGATAATCCGAATTTGGGGATTCAGCACCCGCGCTTGCATCATAATTGACAAATTTAGAGCATCTTTAGATCCAGTAATTACTAAGGTGTGTGCGTGTTGAATTCCGGCTGCTGTTAGGGTAGAAGCTGCTTGTAAATCACCAACAATTACGTCTCCTGTTGTTTCGCCAGGGATGGATTGGTGATGAATACCAACAACGAAGGCTCCCTGCTGTCTCAGCAACCGAAAGGTTTTATATCCGGTAAGTCCTAAGCCACAAACAATAATTCGAGGTTTCATGAAACGGCAGCATCTTTTACAGGTAGGGCTGCATTTCTAGTTATTTATCAATATTGTTGCCCACTTTCCAAGAATATAACTGTAGCTGACGACACGATTGTTTCAATTGGAGGCAGGGGATAGGAGGTAGAAGCACGAAGTAGAAAGAGGATTATATAATTTGATGATTGAGGGTAAAAGGTTTTATAGGACTTCTTGTGTTGAGTTTAATAGAGACCTAACAAGAACAGTCCCTTCCCTGCAACGAAAGGTGAGTAAGATTTCATTCCTCTCTCCTTTTAAGCTAAGGTGTACACACAAGTATTTTGACCTGCAATGCGATTGTATCGGCTGACAATGCGATTGTATCGACTGACAATGCGATTGTATCGACTAACAATGCGATTGTATCGACTAACAATGTGATTGTATCGGCTGACAATGCGATTGTATCGACTAACAATGCCAATGCACATCCTACGTTACCTAGCAACTATAAAAGCGCACTATAATTTGATACCTCAAAATAGTAGAGTTTTTTTTAGCCAGGGTTTGAAGAGGCAATAAAATAATATAGAAAAATATGGCAACTTTTGTAGGTTGTGATACGCTATCTGCTTGAAGAGTGTCGAGGAACCCAAAATGACTAAGCTGCGCGTGGGGTTATTGTTTGGCGGTCGTTCGGGAGAACATGAAGTTTCGATCAACTCAGCACGGGCGATCGCTAAAGCCTTAAGTGCAGAGGAAAATACTAATAAGTACGAAATACTGCCTTTTTACATCCAAAAAGATGGACGTTGGCTAGCTGGAGAAGCACCCGAAAAGGTTTTAGCAACCGGCACTCCGCTTCTGGAATCTGAACAATCAACATCTGTTGAAAATCTGATATCCAACCCTCAAGCCCAAACCCTGAATAAGTGGCAATCTCCCTCTCAAGTTGCCCAAGTGGATGTTTGGTTTCCCATTCTCCACGGCCCCAACGGTGAAGACGGGACAATTCAAGGGTTACTAACTTTGATGCAAGTCCCTTTTGTTGGTTCTGGGGTGTTAGGTTCCGCAATGGGGATGGATAAAATTGCCATGAAAATGGCTTTTGAGCAAGCGGGACTACCACAGGTAAAATACAAGGCGATAACTAGAGCGCAAGTTTGGTCTAATCCTTGCGTATTTCCAAAACTGTGTGATGAAATTGAGGCAGCATTAGGTTATCCCGCTTTTGTCAAGCCTGCTAATTTGGGTTCATCAGTGGGTATTGCCAAAGTGCGATCGCGCCCAGAATTAGAAGCCGCTTTAGATAATGCTGCCAGTTATGACCGAAGGCTGGTTGTAGAAGCTGGTGTTGTAGCTAGAGAAGTCGAGTGTGCCGTTTTAGGTAATGATCAACCCCAGGCCTCTGTCATTGGAGAGATTACTTATGACAGCGATTTTTATGACTATGAAACTAAATATACAGAAGGAATGGCAGATTTACTGATACCTGCATCGCTTCCAGATGCGATCGCTCGTCAAATTCAAGACATGGCTTTGCAAGCTTTTGCAGCTGTTGATGCTGCGGGGTTGGCAAGGGTAGATTTTTTCTATGTAGAAGCGACACAAGAAGTTTTGATTAACGAAATAAATACGTTGCCAGGCTTTACTGCGACTAGTATGTATCCCCAACTCTGGGCGCATAGTGGAGTTTCCTTTCCAGAATTAGTTGATCGGTTAATTCAACTTGCTCTTGAAAAACATTCTCCTAGCTGATGGAGAAAATAAGCGAACTGATTTCCAGATTTTTATAGCAAAAAGTTACAAGAAATACAGAATTTTGGCAAAATTTATCCAGATTTAGTAGCCTATATTTTACAAAAAAGCTACTTGAATCTGAACTTTTGTTACGGATACCTGATGCTTGACTCCTCCAGTACAATTTATGGACTAGAGGGGTACAAATCTGAAAGTAATCATGGAAAAAAGTCAGAGTGTACAGCGCGAGCCAACCCAACTCAGAAGGGCTACTCCAGAGCTGACAAAGAAGAAATCGAGATTAAAACCAAGCTCGAATGTTCTGATATATCTGGTTGCACATCATCCTTGGCTATTGTTAACCGGGTGTTTAGCCATGTTTTTAGGAGGAGGTGGCTTTGCCCTGTATAGCTTAGGTAATGCTGGACAGGTAACACAAGAAGAACCAGAAAAAATCCCGGTTATAGTTGAAGAACCAATCAATGCGCCCTCTGAGAATAGTAATCCTACACCTTTATGGATGGTAGCTGCGATCGTCCTGTGCTGTGGTAGTGGTTGCTTGCTGATTTTCCGAATGCTCAACTCGAGAAAGCAACCGGAAAAAGTCCAAAAACAGGTTAACCGTCATCAAGCACGCTTGGCACAGAACCATTACCAAAGATTGGAACCTCGCCTTCCCAAGAACCAACCAGTTTTTGTGCCACAGCAACAACTAATGCCGATTATGCAGATGCCACTTAAAACAAAACATTTGGTGACAGTTCTGCCAGCAGAACACAAGCACCACTTGGATACGCGCACAGAATCTTTAGCAGACTTAATGGATCTTCGTAAAGATAGTTCATTGTCTGCAATTTTACGGCAGTATTAAAGTTCCTGTAAAGCAAAAACCCGTCAAAACAATATTTTTTGCGAATAAAGGCACGGTTATACCGTGCCTTTACTAATACAGGACTAACGCAAAATATCTCTCAAACTCTCATTTCTCCGTGTCGCGCCAGTTGCTACCCTGCCTTAACGCTAAGAGCGTAGCTTGCTTCCCCGTAGGGGTACAAGTCTCTTAACCGCAAGGGCGCACTGGCTTCTCTGCACCTCTGTGGTTCGATTTTTCGTTACCTGTGCGTAAGTCCTATAATATCTAGACCTCTACCAAAACGGCTTCTCGCAGCTTGGCAATCACATCACTTAAATTACCCGTGTTCAGGCGGTAACTTAGAGGATGGGCAATCAACCGCGCCGTGCTTTCATAGAGAGTAGCAATTTCAATCAAACCATTTTCGCGCAAAGTCCGCCCTGTAGAAACCAAATCCACGATCGCTTCTGACATTCCAGTAATCGGGCCTAGTTCAACTGAACCATACAACGGCACTATTTCCACAGGTAAATCTAGACTGTGGAAATATTCACGAGCGCAATTCACATACTTGGAAGCAACTCTACCATGCGGAGGTAAATCTAAAGGCGATTGGTAAGAACTAGATGCTTTTACCGCCACCGACATCCGACAATGCCCAAACTGCAAATCCACCAAGTGGGCAACTTGCGGTTGCTTCTCCCGCAGCACATCGTAACCGACAATACCCAGTTGTGCTTGGCCATATTCCACATAAACAGGCACATCGTGCGCCCGTACCAACAAAGCTTTTGCAAGTCCCTTAGTGTCAGGAATTTGAAGTTGGCGAGTACCTGAATCTAAAAAAGCACTAAAGTCTAACCCGACAGATTGTAGCAGGCGGATGCTATTTTTAAGGAGTTCCCCTTTTGGCAATGCAACAGTCAGCATTCTTTTTCTTGTATCCTTGGCGTCCCAGCAGTTGAATAATATTGAGAATATCTCTATATGCTTACCACAAGCAGCATGAGAATTTTATTAGTTGATGATGAAGTTGAACTAACTGAACCCTTGAGTCGCTTATTAACTCGTGAGGGTTACACTGTGGATGCCGCTTACGATGGCACAAGTGGCAACGAACATGCACAAACAGGCAGTTATGACCTACTAATTTTAGATTGGATGCTGCCAGGAAAAACGGGGTTAGAGATTTGTCAGCAATTGCGACGCCAAGGTAAAACCACTCCCGTGCTGTTTCTCACAGCCAAAGATACTCTAGATGACCGCGTACAAGGTTTAGATGCTGGTGCTGACGACTATTTGGTTAAACCTTTTGAACTACGAGAGTTATTAGCTAGAGTCCGGGCTTTATTGCGTCGTTCCGGTTCCCAAACCTATGAAACCACCACTGGACGCCTAACTGTAGCTGATTTAGAACTCGATTGTGAAAATCAAGTAGCCTATCGCCAAGGAAGAATAATTGAGTTATCGCAAAAAGAAAGCCAGTTGCTGCAATATTTTATGGAACACACTGGGCAACTAATGACTCATGCCCAGATTATGCAAAATTTGTGGCAAGAAGAACAACCCAGTAGTAATGCGATCGCGGCATTAATTCGTTTGCTGCGTCGTAAGATTGAGGTAGGTAAAGAAACTGCGCTGATTCACACAGTCTACGGCAAAGGCTATCGTTTCGGTGCTTCCTCAGTAGAGTCAGTTTAGCCACCTGTTTTCAACTCACAATGATTCGGTTAATTGGTTAGGAGAATCATTGATATTTTTCAGTCTTTGCGACTTTAATTCCTGTCGAAGTTTGTTGTAGAGGGATGAATCCACAGGCATCATAATCTGTGAAATCCCCTTCCAGACACCAAGCTGATTATTTGCACCCATATCTTCCATGAGTTGCTCAGTATAACGCAAGGAAAACGAAAAAATGCATGTCCCTCTCGCTACAACACTATGGTATTGAGTTTTCATCCAATCCATATCTGCTGCCATTTCTTGATACATTACTGATGGCGAAGGCAATAACAAGTTGCCTTTGACATACTCTAGCAGCCACCAAGCAGCAACTTCTGATGTTAACTGACTGTAGAAGCTGGTGTTATAGCCAACAAAACCCATTTGTGGAATATTAGGGTGAATCAGATAACGGTAAAGGCTAAAATTACCATCTTCATCAATTATCTGTCGGCGATATTTTTCTTCGAGAAAGGGAAGCTCTTGGCGAAATCCTGTACCAAAAATTACTATATCTGCCTGCAATTGCTGACCATTGGTTAATTCTACGCCATCAGGGATAAACTTGGCGATGCTGGTTTTAATTGCCTGAATTTTACCAGAGTGTACGTACTTGAAGAAATCTGGAGGAGCTATAGTAATTTGACAGTTAGCCTGATTCATCGAATGTTCGGGCAACATACCGCAGCTATCAAGACCGAATTGCAGGCGTAGCAGCATCTCGTTAGTGCGCCAGAAAGCCCACACTAGTGGTTTACCCAGAGTGTGCAGCAATTTTTCAATCCGTCCCATTTGATGGTGGGGGAACCAAGCTTCTGCAAAGCGGGTTAATAAAACATACTTCAGGTTTACTAAACCCAGAAAAAATCTAGGAACCTTCCACAGGGGTTGACGGAAGACGAGGGTGGATTCTTTGGCTATGTTCGCCGCCAAAGTCGCAATGTCGCAGGCAGATTTGCCAAAACCCACTACAACTACCCGCTTACCCTCAATTATTGAAGCATCGTTAAACTCAGTAGAATGGAGTACCCGTCCTCCAGATGCTGTGAACTCCTCCCTACCAGGCAAAGAAGGTAAATTAGGGAAACTAAATATTCCATTACACACTAGCACAAAGTCAAATTCGTGCTTTTCCTCTTTTGTTTCACCCCCATTCCCTTTTTTCACTCTGATGGTAACTACCCATCCTGGCCGTTCTCCAGTTTTTCGAGAAACATTAGTAACTTCCGTCTGGAAACGAATTCTTTCAATAACTCCAAAATTTTGGGCGTATGAATTTAGATAATTTTGCATATCCTCTGCTGTGGGCCACTCTGGGTAGGATGCAGGCATGGGATAGTCAGAAAAGCTATATGTGTCACCCGTATTCTGAGTTGTTAATCCTGGGTAACTTCGAGATTTTTCCCAAACACCACCAAGTCCTTTTTGTTTCTCGAATACAGTAACGTCGTAGCCTTCCTCGACAAAAGTTTTAGCTGTTACCAGACCGCTAATTCCGGCCCCAATCACGCAAATTTGTTTGATTTCCATTCTTTTTCAAGTAAATGATGAAATAATTTTCGCAAAGATGAATTTAATACCATGATGCAATTTATGTAAATACACACTAATCGGTCAATATAGCGCTTCTTTGGATAGCCAGACACGGGAAGGGGAACTTGACGCAAGCTAAAAGCGGGGGACTAAATTTATGTCTCGTGTCCCTCAGGAGTATGCTTATGAAAGGGATTGTTCTAACGGCTTACATACTAGTCAATTATAAAGTTTTAACAAGCTTGTTGAATATGTACTAAAATATATAGTACATATGAGCTAAATACTGAGCTAACAAGCTTGCATTATTGATTATTTGTGAAATGTTTATCTGGTACAGTAATAAACAGTACTTAGCACGAATATTCATTATGTATATCAATGCTTAACCAACAACTTATCAACAATCAGAAGAACAAAGAGCTATGCTGGACAAGCTCATAAAATATTTTGTCTACGCGACAAAAGGTTATATTACAAAAACACAGCTAATCAAGTTTTTGTATTTAGCTGATCTTTACTCTGTCAAATGGACAGCAAAGCAGCTTACACATCTGGATTGGCGTTATTATTACTATGGGCCTTGGAATGAGGATATAGATAATGCTTTAAATCAAATAGATGGTAAAGAAATATCTCAAGAATCTCAGGGAGATACAATACTTATCAAACTTGGTGCCCAAGCAGGTAATCTAGATGATTTGGAATTGCCTGTAAGTCTGACGCTAGTGCTAGATAACATTAGGAGAGAATGGGCTGGTGCAGGACAAGATAAACTTACTCAGTTACTAGAGTATGTGTATAACACTGCTCCTATGATGGAAGTAAAAGATACCCATAAACCCGAAGAAAAAGTTAAACTTAACTTACAAGCAGAAAGAGATAAATTAATCAATGAATTAGGCAATTAGGATTATAAGGTGGCTGGACAAAAACCTAGACAGGGTTGGATCTATTTTATTAATCCCTATAAGGTATCTCTACGTTGTAGAGTTGGACACACTCATATTTATGATTTAGATGAGCCAGATGAAGTAGAATGTCAGACTGTCTCTTGCACTGAAAACATTAATTGTAGTAGAGTTTTTAGAGGATCACACCCTTATATAGTTTGGACAAGTGATGAATTTCAGGATACATCAGGTTACATAGCAACTTTTTCTGTTATTCCTCTAACTTCACAAACAACATCTAACGGTTTACCAACAACGTATCCAATTAATCTTACTGGCCAAAACGGCCTTGATAAAAATTCTTATGTTTTAGTTCATCAACTGTGTACTGTTGATGCTAATTGCTTCAAAGATCCAGCAGGAAATTGGTTGGAACGCATGGGACAACTAGCTAAAGCAGATAAAGATGCTATAGATAAGCGCTTAAGGTATTTTTTAAATATTCTAGACAATCCTAGTGATGACTGGTTTGCTCAAAATGCAACTATAGAGCTTTTACAAAAAGTTTTTTATTTTCTCCCTGACAAAAATACAAGAAATAGAGCCATAGAAGAATTAATAAACAATTTAGGCTGATCATAAATGAGTAGTCATTGCTGACAACTTTTCTGTAACTTTATCTTTAACTATTCCCAATCAGGGAGAGAAGCAGACATAAAACACTTAAATACCTTACCGTGATTGGGAACGAGGAGATGCACCAGTTCGTGAACAATCACCAACTCACCCAATTCTTTTGGTAAGTTTAGCAGTTCAATATTCAAAGTTAAGCGTCCTGTGGTGGAGATAGATGCCCATTTGCGCTTCATGGGACGCAGTTGAATTTGTTTGACTTGGACTTGAATGCGATCGCTCGATTCTCCCACAGCATCCTTAAGTGCTTGCGCGTCTTTCCATTTTGGATTTGGAATTTTGGAGCCACTGCGTTGCGGGGGTTCCCCCCGTTGTAGCAAGTGGCGTGATTTTGGATTGTCGTAGCTAGCAATCATGATTTGACTCGTTCGAGTTTTAGTAGGTTGTTGGTGACTTCAATGATTTGCTAAACTAAGCTTGTAATAGGATAAATAGTAGCGTAAAGTTCGGTTCTTAAATCAATTTCCTGACGTGCATCCCACGAGTAATCAGGGAAGTTGCCATAAATGGCGTTGATGGTTTCGGCTTGGTTAATATCAAGGCAATCAACTGCTTGCTTGATGAGAGTGGAAATCGCAAAGGTCTTTTCATGAACCTTGAGCCGTTGCCGTTCTGACTCTACTTCTACGCATTCATTGGCAATTTCATCTAGTCTAGCTAAAGCAACACGAGCCTCTATTTGGCGGTTTTCAAAGCTGGCGTAAGCAAATTCTGCACGTTCGCCAATGGAAATCAAAAAAGGTGATCGCCTTTTTTGCTCGTCTACTGCTTTCAACAATGTCTTACTCAAGTTTAGAACTTTTTCTGTATCCGTCGTGCTATTTCGGCGGAATTGTTCTAATTGCTAGGCATTGAGTTCGTGGATTGTCCCTGGCATTTCCAACTCTCCGATTGTAACGTTGGGGCGTACCAGTTCTTTGGTTTTGGCGCTGAGTTCAAAGCTACATTCTAGTTCTCTAAAGTGACATTAATTTCTCAAAGAGGATATTAATTTGTTAACAGTGACATGAATTAGTGAAAAGTGACATTAATCTGTTAACAGTGACAAATAATTAGTTAATGTACAAAATACTTAAAAAGTGGGTGACGAGGGATTTGAACCCGCAACCAATAGATTAAGAGTCTACTGCTCTACCGTTGAGCTAGTCACCCACACGAATAACCATCATAGCAGACTCCTGACAATTTAGCTAGTGCCGCGCCCAAAAAACGAATTAAAAAACGAATTAAAGGGGGAATTTGATGATGAAGGTGGTTTGACCGGCTCCACTCTCTACATCAATTGAGCCGCCTAAATGTCTGACCATTTTCTGCACTAATGCCAATTCCAGTCCAGTGCCGCTATGTTTCCAAGGATCATGTTTGGAAAGGTGATAAAAAGGCTCAAAAATCCGTGACAGTTCATTACTGATAAGCTCTAGTCCCGAATTGCTAATATTAAGCTCTACTGCGTCCGTTATCAGGTGAGCAGAGACTGTGACGGTCTCACCTGCTGGGGTATATTTGCAGACATGGTTAAGTAGTTCGGTGATAATCCTCTCCATATCTGTGATATCTGTCTCTAAAGGCGGGAGTGCAGGATCAACACTCAGGTTTAACTGCTGTCGCTGGCAGTTAGTGAGGTCTCGAAAAGACTCGACAATGGGGTGAAGCCAGCTTTGTAAGTCAATGGCAATCAAAGTTGGGGGATCGGGTTCAGCTTCTAGATATGTGAGTGTGAGTAGATCGTTAATTAACTTGTTTTCTCGTCCACACTCGTTATGCAGAATCTGCAAGAGTTGTGGAACTATTTCTATATCTAATATTTCTGCTGGTGTAAGCACACTTTCGAGAGTTTGGACTGCAAGGCTGATGCTAGTTATTGGTGTCCGCAGTTCTTGGGACAGGTTTCTGAGAAATTGGTTTTTGAGCCGATCGCATTTTTCTAATTCTTTAACCTGTGCCTGGGTTTGTTTGTAAAGCTGGGCTTGACGAATGGCGATCGCACATTCACTTGCAACCTGCTGCACTAACTCGATTTCAAATTCATCAAATGCCTCTTGTGATGGTCTTGTCAACCAAATGTTTCCCAAAATCCCTTGAGTATCAAAAATTGGACAAGCCATCTGGGACATAACCAACAACTTTGGTTGCCATCCCGGCACCATTTCCAAAAATTGCAATGGTTGTTTTTGCAACAAGGGCTGATAAACTTCAAGACGGTCTGCAATCTTTTTAGTCAATCCTTGACACCGAGGTAGGTTAATGCTGCACTCGTAGGTAATAGTAACCAGAGTTTGACAAGTGCTATAGAGTTCGATTTGGCAACGGTCAAGGTTCAGTAACTCTGCTAATTCCTGGGTGAGTGTCTGCAATACCTGACTTTCATTCAGACTGTCGCGGATTTGTTCTGTCATGCGTCGCACCAAGGCTTCAAAGTTTCGCACCTGCTGCAACTGATTTTTATGCTTCTGTTTGTGCAACTCTAACTTTGCTTTGAGATCCTTGATCTGCTGACGAAGTTCTGACTGTTCAGCAGCAATGCCGATTTGAGTTGCCAACTGAAGAGTCAAGTCAGTTTCTGTTTGCTGCCATTGACGCGATTGGTGGCACTGCTGGGCAATCAATAGCCCCCACATCTCTTGCTCTTTGAAAATCGGTACGACTAGATTCGCTCTCACTTGTAAAGATGCCAGAAAATCTATATGGCAAGGATGCAACCCAGCTGCATAAATATCTTCGACAATTTGAATGCAACCTCGCCCGTAATCTTCTCGATGTTTGCCACTAAAGCAGGGATCGGTGATGTTTTTTCCCAACAGGGGATCAGTCACAGTTGATTCGGCAATGATTATCCCACTGCCATCAGCCTCGAAACGATAAATGAGGACACGATCGCAATTCAAAAACTGTCGCAGTTCAATTGTTGTCTGATCCAGAATTGTGTCTAATTCTACAGATTGGTGAATCCGTCCGGCGATCGCTTCTAGCAGTTGTTCCCGTTCAACCTGGAGTCCAACTGCCTGTTCTGCTTGCTTCACAGGAGTGATATTGCTACTAGTACCAATCAGTCGATAAATCCGTGAGTTAGCATCCCGTAGCGGGGTGAGAGTCGTACTCCAGCAAGTCGGAACCCCCTGGAATTGCAAACATTGTTCGTAAGAAATAGTTTTGCCGAATAGCACACATTCAGCATAATGTTGACACACCTTAGCAGCATCGATAGGGGAGAGAATATCCTCTGGTTTTTTGCCCCGGAGATCATCTGAGCGAATGCCTATCCACCTTTCATGAGTAGGATTAAGTGCCACATATCGAAAATCTCCGTCCTCCAGAACATCAACTACAAATATTGATACTTGCACAGAATCGTACATGCTCAGTAGAAACTGCTCACTACTACTTTTTTCATCTACTTCTGTACCGAAGAGAATCTGAGGTGGTGATAATTTTGTCAACTCCATAGTTGATTCCGTTGGATTTATATTCATGCGAGAGTCCCTGTCTGGTATTACTGACTCTTCTAGGCGCTCTCTTGTTGTTACGCTTGTAGTAGATGCACTTTAGCGCCTATAGCAAAGTCTTGTCAGCTGTTGCTCATCGAAATTTGAATCTTTCTCTACTTCTGGTCAGAAATCTAGGAAAGCTAATAAAAGTCAGCTTAACAAATCCTGCTTTTTGAAGGTGAAAATACATTTGCAGGTTAGGGCAAACTTATTGAAGTTGATTTTTAACAGTTTTTCAAGATTCTTGCATATATCTAAGTGCAAGCATCAGTATACATCAATTAAATTTACAATTCTTAATAAAGGTAATGGGAACTTACGTAGGCGTAGCCCGCCGCAGGCATCGCAATTTATGAGCATTCATTCCGGTGAGGATACCAACCAATAACCAAGTGATGGCTAATCCCATGACTTCGCCTAAGAAAAGCTGCATCAGGCGGTGTAAAATCATCCCGACAGCAGAACCCACAGGGACAGCAACAGCCCAACTTGCCGAAGAAACAAATATCCATCGCCACGCCATAGGCTGGGGAATTGCCAATGATTGTGCCAATCCAATCCCCAAGCCCCCAAGTGCCCCATAAACCGCCCCAGACAAAATTCTCACAGGGAAAATCTGAGTGCTAGGTACTATCCAACCCACCGCACCAATACCGATAGCGGTGATGATACTCCAACCCAAAAGACTTGACAAAATCCACCTGATACAATAAATAGGTTCTTTGAGAAGAGAACCTTGAGGAAGTGCGATCGCAAATCCGCCAATAGCCGCCTCTATTACTCCAATATCTGGCTTTTCACCGACTTCAATAAACAGTAAACTCAATAAAAAACCACCAAAAGTAGCTAAAGTCCACAGCAATGTAAAGCCAAATCTAGTATTTTTAGGCGCGAATGGCATCAAAGTTTCTTTGTTTGTAATAATCTGACAGTTCTGGCATTAAACATTTCAAAAAAACCTTTGCGTCGCTGTTGGGGTGATTCCGGTACGATGTAACCCCACAAACTCTCCCAGTAGAAAAAGGAGATACCATCAAAATTGCGATCGCGCACTACCTGAACCTGTTCTCTAACTTGTGCCATTTTCACCGGATTTCTGAAGGTTCCTGTTGATATCCCAATATTTACAGGAATTATACTTTGAGCCAATTTTATAGATGGTTGTTCTAGTTGAGCGATAAAAGACTTTTTGTCATTTCGATATACCTGCAAAATTAACTCATTAACTAAACCTTTTTTTACCCAATTTTCCCAGTCTTGCAAATAGTATTTATAGGCAAAAGCTTGATAGTTAGGAGACAAAGATATTCTAACTTTGGGTTTTACTGCCTTGACAGCTTGATAGATTTCTGCCATAAAATCAGTTATTTTGTCTGCTCGCCAACGCATCCATTCTGAGTTAAAAGGATCAGTTGGGGGACTTTTGCCTTGATGCTCTTGTTGATAGAGTTTTATAGTGAAGCGATCGTAGCCAAACTGTACAGGCATTCCAAAATGGTCATCAAGCTGAATACCATCTACATCGTAATTCCTGACTACTTCCAAAATTAGCTCTTGAATAAACTCTTGCACTTGTGGATGTAAGGGATTCAACCAAGCCAGCTTAGTTACTAAAATATTGTCGATTTCTTCTGGGGGGGCATCTTGAGTAGACTTTATACCTTTTTGCCCAATTGTCAACCAGTCGGGATAACGCCTTGCTAATTGTGAATAATGCGGTGTCATAAACCCGTATTCAAACCAGGGAATGACTCTTAAATCTTTATTTTTCCCAAGTGTTACTATCTTTGTTAAAACATCTTGTCCACCATGCATGAAGTTAAGCAAAGGTTGAGTTTCTGAGCCTGTAGTTATTTTGGCTACTGCACTTTTATAAAAAGTATGTCCTTGGTTCCAAACTACAGGATAAATTGTATTAAAGTTGAGAGCCGATAATTGATTTATAGCACGGTTAATACCCCAAGGGAGAAATAGTACACCACTACCAACATTAGTTAGCCAAACGCCGCGAATTTCTGTAGTTAAAGGACTTGTTTTTTGGGAATAAACTGGCAGTGAAGAGGGTAAAAAAACTGTTAAAGCGACTACTAATCCCAAACACAGCAAGCAAGAAACACAACGGCGAACAACCCGATTCATTTGTAAGCGCGACCTAGTGCGATCGGAATATATATAACTACAAAATAAAGTTATAATCCTCCGGATGATGTAAAGAAATGATGATTCAGAATTCAGGAGTCAGAAGTCACAAGTCAGAATAGTTGAAATAATACAGAGCCAATTTTGGTACTGAATATACTTAATTATACCAAATCCTGAGAAATTATGACTCTTAACTCCTGTACAGACGCGATTAATCGCGTCTCTACTCCTAACTCTTAACTCCTGACTTCTTTCATCTTAAAATCTTTCCACACCTTCAAATTGCTTGATTACCGATGTATTTGCTGCTTCACCACAAGTTCGTGGTGTAGGGAATATCTTTTCAGGATTTGCTAACCCTTTAGGATTAAAAACTTGCCGCACCCATTGCATAGTTTCTAAATCAACTTGGCTAAACATCTGTGGCATATAGCATTTTTTTTCTGCACCGATGCCATGTTCACCAGAAATACTACCACCGACTTGGACACAAAGTTTGAGAATTTTTCCACCCATTTCTTCTACTTGTTCTAATGCTCCAGACACAGAATTATCATAAAGAATTAGCGGATGAAGATTGCCATCACCAGCATGAAATACATTAGCAACACGATAACCGTATTGTTCACTTAATGTCTTAATCTCGTGCAGAACATAAGGCAACTGAGTTCGAGGAATTACACCATCTTGTACATAATAATCTGGGCTTAAATGTCCAGCCGCAGCAAAAGCGGCTTTGCGTCCTTTCCATAATTTCAATCTGGTTTCTGGATCAGTAGCAGAAGTGACATTTCGTGCCCCATTCTTCTTACAAATTTCAATAACTCGCTGCTTATTTCCTGCTACTTCCACTTCTAAACCGTCAATTTCTATTAACAAAATGGCAGTAGCATCACGGGGATAACAATTAGTTGCGACAACATCTTCAACTGCATTGATGCTGAAGTTATCCATCATTTCCATACCACCAGGAATAATCCCGGCGCTGATGATGTCAGAAACAGTTGCTCCCGCAGCTTCAATGCTAGTAAAATCTGCTAACAGCACACAAATTGATTCTGCACTTTTGAGAATTCGTAAAGTAATTTCTGTGGCAATTCCTAAAGTACCTTCCGAACCAACAAAAACACCTGTTAAATCGTAACCAGGCATTTCTGGAATTTGTCCACCTAAATCGATAATTTCTCCTTCCGGCGTGACAATTTTTAATCCTAAAACGTGGTTAGTTGTAACACCGTATTTAAGGCAATGTACGCCACCAGAGTTTTCAGCAATATTGCCCCCAATAGAGCAAATAATTTGACTAGAGGGATCAGGAGCGTAGTAAAATCCAGCACCACTAACAGCTTGTGTTACCCAACTATTAATCACCCCTGGTTGTACAACTGTACGTTGATTTTCTAAATCAATGCTGAGGATTTGCCGCATTAACGAGGTAACAATCAAAACAGAATCTTCCAAAGGCAAAGCGCCGCCAGATAGACCAGTGCCAGAGCCGCGTGCTATGAAGGGTATAGAATATTGATTGCATATCTTCACCACTTGGGCAACTTGTTCTGTAGTTCTGGGTAACACCACCATAGCGGGACGTTGGCGATAACCGGTTAAACCATCGCATTCATAAGTAATGAGTTCTTCGCGGCGTTGCACCACGCCATTTTTGCCAAGGACAGCCTCGAATGCTTTGAGAATGGGTTTCCAGTTGAGTTGTTTTTTCTCTTGGGTAAGCATAGTTTTTTAAAGTTCAAGGTAGATGTTGCAGGCTGGTTGATATAGCTGTAATTACTATTGTTGCAAGAATAGCAGTCAAGAGTGAGTAAATGCGATCGCATAATTTAAGTACGGAAGGTGCGATGTCTCTTAACGAGTGCGTTGAATGATGTTAGAATCTAAATACTCTGTTAATTGTAGGGCAACAGTAACATAGAGTCAGACATTTAACACCAGAGGGTGAAATGACTTACCAAGTTTTAGATTACACCTCAAAATTAATTGCAAAGCTGCAAACCCTAGCACCCGAACAGCAACAACAGGTGTTAGATTTTGTTGAATTTTTAGCACAAAAATATGCTCAACCTCAACAAGCACCACAGAAGCGGGTACTAGGTTTAAACCAAGGTAAGATTTGGATAAGTGATGATTTTAATGAACCTTTACCTGATGAATTTTGGTTAGGTGAAAGTGAGGAATGAGACTGTTATTAGACACTCACGTAATTATTTGGTCAGCAGTAAACCCAGAAAAACTATCCCAAAGAGTTAGAAACTTATTAATTGATACTAACAATTTTTGGGTAGTTAGCATGGCTACTGTTTGGGAATTACAAATAAAATCTCAGCTTGGTAAGCTAAATTTAAGCTCGTCGCTTCCTAATTTCATCGAAACTCAACAGCGAGTAAATAATCTACAAATATTACCTATTGAATTGACTCATATCTATGCTTTAGAAGCTTTACCAAGTCATCACCGCGATCCTTTTGACAGAATATTAATCGCTCAGGCAATAGTTGAAAAGATGCCTTTGTTAAGTATAGATGCTGTCTTGGATGTATATCCAGTTCAAAGAATGTGGGAGTAAAAACATAAATTTGATAGGCAAAGATAGCGATCGCACTCATCTTCAGCTAGCATGAATTTCTGCAAGCCAATGATATCCGGGGTGACACAGTATTATTGCTTGCTTAAGCCAAACTTGACGTTCTTCATTAAGTAACTTGCATAACATGATAAAAATCATCTT
The DNA here is from genome assembly GCF_964245575.1 of uncultured Nostoc sp. Taxonomy (GTDB): domain Bacteria; phylum Cyanobacteriota; class Cyanobacteriia; order Cyanobacteriales; family Nostocaceae; genus Nostoc. The sequence continues at coordinate 18,124 of NZ_CAXTNP010000057.1, forward strand.
TGTCCTTAAACCTGGGATATCCACCCGTTCGCTACAAACCTGGGTTGTCTGAAATCATTTAGTAGACCATAAAGCTTCATAAGTTCTAAAAAAGATTCCATTGATGACTACTCCTCAGAATTTTTCAGTATTAAATATTGATTAAATCCACCCTCTTATCCCCAATTTAGTAACCTAGAAATAACGCTATCAAATACTGGATAAAGTCATGGTTCAGCAAGTTCTAATCAATGATGATGATTACTATGTGCCAGATGCCAACCAGCTAGTCACTGAAGATGATACACCTATGGACAATTTTGCTTATGAAAAACAACAACGTCTCTTGGTTGGCTCTCTTTACAGTATTCTACAGCAGCAGACTTTTTTAGCAGCAGCTAATGTCGGTATTTACCATACAGATGGTCAACCTGCAATTGTACCCGACGTTTTTCTCAGCTTGGATGTGCAAGTGCCTCAAAATTGGTGGGAAAAACAAAATCGTTGTTATATGGTTTGGCGTTTTGGCAAACCTCCAGAAGTTGTCCTAGAAATTGTCTCTAATAAAGAAGGGGATGAACTTGGCAAAAAGCTGAAAATTTATGAACAAATGCGGGCTAGTTACTACATCGTATATGACCAGAATCAGCAATTAGGAGAAAAACTACTACGCGTTTATGAACTTAGAGGAAGGCGCTACTTTGAAACTTCAGAAAATTGGTTAGAACAAGTTGGTTTAGGTGTAACTTTGTGGGAAGGGAAATTTGAAGATAGACAAGATACTTGGTTACGCTGGTGCTACCAAGATGGTAATGTTTTATCGACTGGAGATGAACGCGCCGAACAGGAACGACAACGCGCCGAACAGGAACGAGAACGTGCCGAACAAGCAGAACAACGTACCCAATTACTAGCAGATAGGCTACGGGCTATGGGCATAGATCCCGACAATCTGTAGAACACTCATTGTAAAGGCGCAAAGTTTTTTGCGTCTTTGCATGAATTTATAATTCTCACGAACTTGTGCAACTTATAAACTCATTTATCCGATGCCAAACCTTCTCTAATAAATTAGGATCATCTGAATCAAACCATTCAATTTTTGGATAGGCTCGAACCCAAGTACGTTGTCGCTTGGCAAATTGTCGCGTATGTAAAATTGTTAATTCTTTCGCTTCATCTAAGGAAATATCCCCAGCCAAATATTGTTTAATTTCTTGATAGCCCAAAGTATTCAACAAAGACAAATCAGCGCCATATTTTTGACAAAGATACTCCACTTCAGCAACCAAACCATTTGCTATCATTTGTTCAGTACGCTGTTGAATACGAGCAAGCAACCTTTCAACATCGCAATCTAAACCAATTTGCAAAATCGGATAATTTGGTGGATTCTCCCCTTGCTGTTCTGAAATTGGATGACCAGTGACATAATATACCTCTAATGCTCTTAAAGTTCGCACTGAATCATTGCCATGAATCTTTTGTGCTGCAACGGGGTCAACTTGTTGTAACATTGCATAGAGTTGTAGTTGACCAAGAGATTCAAGCTGCGATCGCAATTCTGCTTGTGGTGCAACTCTTGGAATTTTCATCCCTTGGACAATGGAACGGATATATAAACCACTGCCACCAACCAGCAACAGTGGTGTAACACCAACAGAAGCAATTAAAGCTTGTGTTTGCTCTTGATAGTCTGCTACTGTCATCATGTCTGTTGGATCGCAGATATCTATTAAATAGTGCGGCACCAATTTTTGTTCAGCCACAGTTGGTTTCGCTGTCCCAATATCAAACTCACGGTAAACTTGACGAGAATCAGCACTGAGAATTACAAAACCCAACCGCATCGCCAAAGCCAAAGCTAAACCCGATTTACCCGTTGCCGTCGCTCCACAAATCACAATTAATTTAGTCATTAGTCATTAGTCATTTGTTATGGGGCATGGGGCATTGGGCATTAGACAATAATTAATAGTTCTTCTCCCCCTGCTCCCCCTGCCCCTCTTATACGGTAGTGCAACCCCAGTATAAACTTCTCTTGAAAATGCCCTACAGACGCCAGCAAGGCTTTTGTGTTACAATTTTGGAGTGTTTTTACTTTTATTTGCCTTTAGGCGATTTCAACCCCACGCATCAGGAGAGTTTACATGACGAGCAGTTACAGTGCCGATCAGATTCAAGTTCTGGAAGGTCTGGAAGCCGTCCGCAAAAGACCAGGAATGTACATCGGTACCACTGGGCCGCGAGGACTCCACCATTTAGTTTACGAGGTGGTGGACAATTCAATCGATGAGGCTTTGGCGGGTCATTGCACTCATATAGAAGTGGATATCAACGCTGATGGTTCAGTGACTGTAACAGATGATGGTCGCGGTATTCCCGTCGATACTCACTCGCGCACCGGAAAATCGGCTTTGGAAACCGTAATGACAGTACTGCACGCTGGTGGTAAGTTTGGCGGCGGTGGCTACAAAGTTTCTGGAGGATTGCACGGGGTTGGTATTTCTGTTGTTAATGCCCTATCTGAGGTTGTAGAAGTTACGGTTTGGCGAGATAAAAAGGTTCATCTCCAACGCTATGAACGCGGTATCCCAGTTAGCGAACTGCAAGTCAAGCCTTACAAAGAAGCTAGAACTGGAACTTCTGTCACCTTTAAGCCAGATACCCAAATCTTTACAACTAGCATTGAGTTTGATTACATCACTTTATCAGGTCGCCTACGGGAATTAGCGTACCTGAATGCAGGTGTCAAAATTACCTTTACTGACCACCGTCTAGAACTATTAAAAAGCGATACACCCAAAGTAGAATCCTACAATTACAAGGGTGGTATTAAAGAATATATCGCTTACATGAACCGCGAGAAGCAGCCACTGCATGAAGAAATTATCTATGTGCAGGGGGAACGCAACAATGTACAAGTGGAAGTTTCTTTGCAATGGTGTACTGATGCTTATACGGATAATGTTCTAGGTTTTGCCAACAATATTCGTACAGTGGATGGTGGTACGCACTTAGAAGGCTTGAAGGCGGTTCTGACTCGGACATTAAATGCGATCGCCCGTAAGCGCAATAAAATTAAAGAGAATGAACCTAACCTCAGTGGCGAACACGTCCGTGAAGGTTTGACTGCGGTAATTTCCGTTAAAGTTCCAGATCCAGAATTTGAAGGACAAACCAAAACCAAACTCGGTAACACCGAAGTTCGAGGGATCGTTGATTCTTTGGTAGGAGAAGTCCTCACCGAGTACCTAGAATTTCATCCTGCGATCGCAGATTCAATTTTAGACAAAGCTATCCAAGCTTTCAAAGCCGCAGAAGCAGCCCGTCATGCGCGGGAATTAGTTCGGCGCAAATCGGTGTTGGAATCTTCGCCATTACCCGGTAAATTGGCAGATTGCAGTTCTCGTGACCCCAGCGAATCTGAGATATTCATCGTGGAAGGGGACTCAGCAGGTGGGAGCGCAAAACAAGGACGCGATCGCCGCACTCAAGCAATCTTGCCTCTACGTGGTAAAATTCTTAACATTGAAAAAACTGACGACGCTAAAATCTATAAAAATAACGAAGTTCAATCGTTAATTACAGCCCTTGGTTTAGGTGTCAAAGGTGATGAATTTGATTCCACCCAACTGCGCTATCACAGGATAGTCATTATGACGGATGCTGACGTAGATGGAGCGCACATTCGGACTTTGTTGTTAACATTCTTCTATCGATATCAGCGAGCGCTCATCGAACAAGGCTTTATTTATATTGCTTGTCCCCCACTGTTTAAAGTAGAACGGGGACGTAATCATGAATACTGCTATAGCGATCGCGAAAAAGATCAAACAATCGCCAAATTCCCAGCTAACGCCAACTATACCATCCAACGCTTCAAAGGTTTGGGTGAAATGATGCCACAACAACTCTGGGACACTACAATGAACCCAGAAACCCGCAAAATGAAGCAAGTCGAAATTGAGGACGCTGCCGAAGCCGATCGTATCTTCACAATTTTAATGGGCGATCGCGTCGCCCCCAGACGAGAATTCATCGAAACCTATGGTTCTAAACTCAACTTCACCGATTTAGATATTTAATATTAATTCCCTCACACGACTCCAATAATTTGTGACATTGGTAATGGGTGAAAACGTATCACCCATTACCTTTTTTATATCCGAAATTTCTATAAAAACTACCTCTTTTGAATGATGACAAACTACGAAACATATAAATATTTTCTATTAATATTTTTCTGACTAGAAAGTATGTCGTTAGATGAGTGACTGTATCCATAAATTCATTAGATATTGTCAATAATTCCTTATTTAACTGGATTTTAGACAAAGCTATGAAAGCGAACAAAAGCATAGTAGAAATATTATTCAATATTATTGGCATAAGTAGCTTGATTGCTCTGTCTGCCTGCGTTCAACCTCCCGAAACTCCTACAGCAACTGTCCCTCCTGTCACGCCAACTCCTACTGCTACTGCCACCATTGCCACCCAAAATTTAGCAGAACTGGCAAAGTCAGCAGCTAGTCAAGGACAGTTTCAAACCCTCATCCAAGCAGTACAAGCCGCAGGCTTAACTGAACAGCTTGCTAAACCAGGCCCTTACACAATATTTGCACCTACTGACGCCGCTTTCTCTGCTTTACCAAAAGCTACTTTAGACCAACTCTTACAGCCGGCAAACAAACAACAATTAGTCAAGCTTCTGGCCTATCATGTTATACCTGGAGGAATTACCTCTCAGCAATTGACATCTGGACAAGTTAAAACAATTGAGGGTAGTCCCGTTCAAATTACGGTTGATCGTGCCAGCAACTCAATCACAGTCAACAACGCTAAAGTGACTCAGCCAGACATCCCAGCTAGCAACGGCATCGTTCATATAGTTGACCACGTACTTCTGCCACCTAATTTTCCCCCAACTCTAAAAACCACCCCAACACCACGGTAAGTAGAGCGGCGTGAATAATTCAAGGTTTGTAGTGAACGCGAGTGCGTCTCGTAGAGAGGACTAAAGTCCTCCAATGATGGCTGTTCGCCAAGCGTTCCCGTAGGGTAGCTTTCACTACGAACTAATCTCAAGATTTTTTACATTACTTAATCTAGTTTGATTTATTCTCACCGACTTACTTATACAAAACTTTTGACTTTTGACTTTTGCCTTGCGGTACTAGGGGTAGATTTGAAAGCCATCCTGACTTTGAACTAGACGCTAACAATCAATACAAAAATTAGGTTGCTTTACCATGAAAGCGGCAGGTCAGTCGGACATAACTATAAAAATTCTAAGTTTTTCAGTTAGAAAAAACCATATAATTTGCTTATTGTCAATATTTTACAAAAATTCAATCTTCTAGTGTTAGCTAAACTACCAACTTTATAGAAGTTTAGTTAAGATAATACTCTTTGCACTGACTGGCTGATTTATTTTGTCCACCAGCTAGAAACACATTTGTTATGCTTTAAGAAAATAACTGAATCTCATCTATCAAACAGCAATTAATAAGTATTTTAAGGATTTCTCATAATAAGATGACAAAAATTTACTGAAATAAAAGTATTGTATTTTACAATATAACCACGTAAAAAAAAGTTTGTAACCAAATTAGCAGGCAATCTTCTGTCTTTCTCTTTGTACGAGGTAATGCCTACTGGAAGCGGACACCATCTGGCAGCAAACTTGTTAATATCTTCATGTAATGCCGTGGCGATCGCTATTGTATCGGATGTATCTAATGAACTTTTGCCTTAAATAAGACTATACTGGCGAATTTACAAGACAAATTCTTTTTGTATTGATTAAAATATCCTTGTATACAATAAGAAAAGTTTGTCAAGTTTCATAGGGCTGAAATCGCCACAGTGCGCTAACCTGTGAATAAGACCAAATTAGTTAAACCTAAATTGATCTGCTATCAGGTCGATTCTGCCAGAGCCTCAACTCCTCAGTTAAGGTAATTAGTACGCAGAAGGTTAACTGCTTTAAGGCAAACACCATCACCCTTGTTGTATTTACCCAAGGTCAAGACCCGTTTTAGTATAAGGAATGCGTAATTTGTGAAGGAAATGTAAAAATGGGTAGATTAAGACGAATCGTCTGAATTAACATGAAATTCCCTCTTTCTAAGTAATTAATGTTGTGTAAAATACATGAAAATCGGCAAAAGCAAACGTACTTACTTTGTAATGTAATAAGAGGGTCACTGCAATTCCGAAAAGTGGAGAAAAATTTAAGGGTATAACTCCCGTTTTTAATGTTTTTTTGGTAATAGTGGCTAATAATTGCTTTAGAAGTTCATGATTAATACACAAAAAGAGTGCAATTTCTGTGAAACAGGCTACAATCGGAAGAGTCTTTCTAGGAAAATCTGCCAACAGTCTGAACTCATTAGTATAGAGTGGCAAATTTTTTGATAAAGGCGAGTCTTTTTTTTGACCAGTTAGTTGAAAGCAGTGTGTGATAGCAACACACATAACATTTACTAAGATGAGCAAGTCACTTTTAGTAATCGCTTAAACTAAAGTAAAAAACCTCTGACCAGAGGTGTAAAACGTCCGAAAATATCTCTGGCAAATCTGCCAAAAAGCTTATTTTCGGTTGATGAATAGCTCGTTTAAATGAGCAGTAAACACATCTTGAGTAATTGATTCTGCAAGGAGCATGAGGAACGCGGCATGAACCAGGCTAACAACGTACTCGAAAGCATATATCAGCCTGACCTAGAAATAATGAATCAGCCTGAGCTCGAGTTAGAAGAACTCTTAATAGACGATGAAGAGGACTTGCTGATCATCGATGAAGGTGACGAGGAATTTTTAGAGCCTCAGTCTGATGAGGACGACGCAAAGTCTGGAAAAGCCGCTAAATCGCGTCGTCGGACACAAAGCAAGAAGAAGCACTATACCGAAGATTCAATTCGGCTTTACTTGCAAGAAATTGGTAGAATTCGGCTGTTGCGGGCAGACGAAGAAATTGAATTGGCGCGGAAAATAGCCGATTTGCTGGAATTAGAGAGGGTGCGGGAAAGACTCTGTGAGCAGTTAGATCGCGATCCTAGAGATAGTGAATGGGCAGAAGCAGTACAACTACCTTTGCCAGCTTTTCGTTATCGCCTCCATGTTGGTCGCAGGGCAAAAGACAAGATGGTGCAATCTAACCTCCGTCTTGTAGTTTCAATTGCCAAGAAGTACATGAATCGTGGTTTGTCGTTCCAAGACTTAATTCAGGAAGGCAGTCTCGGTTTGATTCGTGCCGCTGAAAAGTTTGACCACGAAAAAGGTTATAAGTTCTCCACTTATGCTACATGGTGGATTCGTCAAGCAATTACCCGTGCGATCGCAGATCAATCCCGCACGATTCGCCTTCCAGTTCACCTTTACGAAACCATCTCTCGGATTAAGAAAACTACCAAGTTATTGTCTCAAGAAATGGGTCGCAAACCCACCGAAGAAGAAATCGCCACTCGTATGGAAATGACCATTGAGAAGTTGCGGTTTATTGCTAAATCTGCCCAGTTACCCATTTCATTAGAAACACCCATTGGTAAAGAAGAAGATTCTCGGTTGGGCGATTTTATTGAATCCGATGGTGAAACACCAGAAGACCAAGTTTCCAAAAATCTTCTGCGCGAAGACCTCGAAAAAGTCCTCGATAGTCTTAGCCCTCGTGAACGTGATGTTCTTAGACTGCGTTATGGCTTGGATGATGGTCGGATGAAGACCCTTGAAGAAATCGGACAGATTTTCAACGTCACCCGTGAACGGATTCGTCAAATTGAGGCGAAAGCACTCCGCAAGTTACGCCACCCAAATCGTAACAGCGTTCTCAAAGAGTATATTCGGTAGTAATTAGTCATTGGTCATTGGTCATTGGTCATTGGTCATTAGTGAATAAACAAATGACAAATGACAACTGACAAATGACAAAACAAATAAAAAACCTGGTAGTGAATTAGCACTCCAGGTTTTTTTATTTATAGGTCATCTTAAATATTAAAACTTATAGGATGCCCCAAAAATGTAGGAAGCCTTGACCAGAAAAAAGCTCAACCAAAACGGCTGCTAAAAAGCCAATCATTGCCAAGCGACCGTTCCAAATTTCTGCTTGTGGGGTAAAGCCCCAACGCCAAGCGTTGCGATCTTCAATTACGGGAGTAGTGACTTTTGTTGTGGTTGTATTTGTCATTGTTAGGACTCCAAACTTAATTCTTAAGGTTTATTGCCTTGTGTAAACTAATATAACAAATATTTTCATAAAAGCAACATTTTTTATATTTTTGTTTCCAGAGCTTGACATAAATATCAATAGCTATTTGTACAGACTAAAACCTCAACCTTCAGTGAGATTTACTGAGGTAGAAGAAATGTTATCCAGACTTTTAGCTTTATAAACAATCTTATACTATTGAAATTAATTATCAATTAATTTAGTTTAATTGCTTGATTTTAAATATACATCGCAATTTAAAATAAAAAGTTTATTGATAATTTAAGTTAGTACCAGACCATTTCCATTTCTTTTGAAGTCGAGACAAAACCAAGCTTCTCGTAGATACGTTTACCATTCTCAGTAGTGTGAAGCCACAGGCGTTTTGCTTCAGTTGCTCTCTCTCACAAAGCTGATAATTTGCTTTAATAATGCTGTTGCAATTCTCTGGCCTCGCCACATCGGAATTGTATAAACGTTCAGAATGTAGGCTTCTAAGCCGAGAGATTGCTGTTGTAAGGGGGTCATTGAAAAAATACCAAGCCGCTAGTGGCAACAATTTGACTATCCACTTCAGCCACCCAAGCTAAAAACTAACTCACCCGACGGCATTTTTTCGCCAAGATATTTTCGAGTCGCTTCTGCTAAGTTTGCGATGTCAGAATTACCTTTAATATCGCCAGCCTCCCGCAGGAGTTCGAGACGCAGTTGGATTAGCGCCTCTAAGTCCAGCAAGTTGGCTTGTCGCAAGTTGAACATTACCCTAATTTACGATTGCACTTCGGCAACAGTGATGATTTTTTCATCGCGGTTTAGCTGGAGAATGCTTTCACCTTTGACATCTCTACCTAAAATAGGCACTGTTTCCACAGGTATCCGCACTACCCGCTCCTTATTCGTCACTAAAGCTACCTCGCCAGATGCGATCGCCATGACCATACCAGCTAAGTTGTCAGTTTTGCTAGCAAATTTCAGCGATTGTGTGCCTAAATCGCCGCGATTAGCCGCTCTCAACTGATTCGCAGCCATCCGCTTGGCATATCCTTCTTGGGTAACTAGCAGCAGTTGGTCATCTTTACCGACAGTGACACAGCCAACCATTTGCTGATTTTTCAATAATCGAAATGCTTGTAAACCCATCGCCGTGCGACCCATGATCGGCAATTGTTGATCATTGACTCCAAAGCGCAACACTCGCCCACCTGAACTAGCTAAAATCAGATGCTCCCCTGGTTTGGTGAACTGGGTAAATGACAATTCATCATCGTCTTTGAGCTTCAAAATCGTGATTCCGCGCCGAGTCAAGTTAGTAAATTCTCCCAGAGACAGCCGCTTAATCCGTCCCTGTTTTGTTAAGAGAATCATCTGCTTCGTTTCGAGATTTTCCGGCAGCAAAAAGCGGCTGACCACAGCTTCTTGAGCGCCTTGAGCAGTATTACTGAGCATGGTAATCAAAGGTTTTCCCCGTGGAGAACGTCCAGTGGTTGGGGGAATTTCTCCCACCTTCACCGGATAGACTTTGCCGCCACCAGTTAGTATTAGCAAGTCTTTTTCTGTGTCAGTTAAAACAGTTTGGATAATGAAGTCATTATCGTGTAGACCATTTTCAGCTTTTGACTTTCTCCCAGATGGCTGGGTGCGGCGCACATAACCTCGTTGGGTAAACTCTAAAACTGCTTCCTCTGCTGGCTGTTCTAATTTTGGATTTTGGATTTTGGATTTTGGATTGTCTTCATCATCTTCTGATCCTCTGTTCTTCTGCTCCTCTGCCCTAGACTTTTGCTCCTCTCCAATTTTTGTCCGCCGGGGATCGCTGTACTTGCGCTTGAGCGATCGCAAATCTTTTTTCAGCGCCTTGAGTAATTCTCGGCGATCGTTGAGTAATTGCTCCAATAAGCTAATTTGTCCACTTATCTGCTCAAATTCCTGCTGCAAATTTTGCTGTTCTAAACTGGTGAGGCGACGCAACGGCATAGCCAGAATTGCATCTCCTTGTACCTCACTCAAATCTAGTCGGCTACAAAGGTTAATTTTTGCCGTACTGCCATCGGGAGCTTGCCGCAAAATTTCAATTACCTGATCCAAATTAGATAGTGCTTTGAGTAAACCTTCCACCAAATGCACACGACTTTGGGCCTTCTCCAACTCGTAATTGTAGCGACGGTTCAGCGTCTCTTCTCGGAAACTCAGAAACTCCTGCAACAGTTGACGCAAACTTAACTGGCGGGGTTGTCCATTCACTATTGCTAGGAGAATTGCCCCAAAAGTCACTTGCAAAGCAGTTTGGTGATATAAATGCTGGAGAACTTCTTGGGGATTGGTATCGCGTTTGAGTTCAATTACCACCCGCATCCCTTCGCGATCGCTTTCATCCCGAAGATCAGAAATTCCTTGCAAACGACCTTGATTTACTAAGTCCGCTACCTTCTCAATCCAGGCAGCCTTATTCACTTGATAAGGCAATTCTGTAATGATAATTGCCGTCCGTCGCTTGCTTCCCCTTGTGGCTGGAATTTCCTCCAGAGTTGCAACTCCGCGCAGCAGAATCCCACCTTTACCTGTGGTGTATGCTTCCCGAATTCCCGCCTCACCAATTATTTCCCCACCAGTAGGAAAGTCTGGCCCTGGAATTAACTCAAATAATTTTTCATCTGGCAAATCTGGGTTGTCGATTAAGGCAATTAACCCATCGACAACTTCCCCCAAGTTGTGCGGTGGTACATTCGTTGCCATTCCCACAGCAATACCAGAACAGCCATTGAGCAACAGAAACGGCAACTGAGCAGGTAACACCGTTGGTTCTTGCTGGGAATTATCGAAGTTCCCCACAAATTCCACAGTTTCTTCGCCAATTTCTGTCAGCATTCCCTCATGGCTGATGGGTGCGAGGCGCGTTTCTGTGTAACGCATCGCTGCTGGCGGGTCATTATCGACACTGCCAAAATTACCGTGTCCTGCCAGCAAGGGATAGCGGCTAGAAAAATCCTGTACCAGCCTCACTAAAGCATCGTAAACTGATTGGTCGCCGTGGGGATGGTATTTACCCAACACATCACCCACTACACGGGCACATTTTCGATAGGGTCTATCTGGTACTAAACCGAGTTCGTGCATGGCATATAGAATGCGGCGATGCACTGGTTTTAAGCCATCACGCACGTCTGGTAGCGCTCGCCCGACAATCACGCTCATGGCATATTCTAGATAAGACCGTTGCATCTCGGTATGCAGGGCTGTTGTAATTACCTGTCCCGTTGAGAGAAGGTTTAACTGTTTTGCCATGAGTTTTTTCCCTGAAATTTAACTACACTAAAGTCGGCGGAACTCAATATTGCAGCAACCACAGCATAACGGATGAAATGGGATTCCTAACAAAATATTGATAGTCATAAAAGAAAAAGCAGTAGTATCATCCTTGATGACACGATGTACATTGACTATTAAAAAGGAAACAGATAGCAAGTAGCTGTTTTAATGGAATGATAATTTGCTGCACACTTAATTTGTATAGACTCCATAGCCAGGATACTTGCCATGACTGCATTTTCTCATTTTAAATTTTGAATTGCCTAATTGCCTTACCTCTACCTCTATAACTAAAAATCTCATGAAAACTGTTTTAATTGTCGAAGACGATCTAATTAATGCTCGTGTTTTTTCCAAAATTTTGTCCAAGCGTGGCGGCTTGGGTGTAAAACACACTGAAAATGTTGAAGAAGTAATAAAAATTGCCCAATCAGGAGAAGCCGACCTGATTTTGATGGATGTTTCTTTGTCTAGAAGCGTTTACCAAGGTAAATCTGTTGATGGAATCAAAATTACACAAATGTTAAAATCTGATCCAAAAACAGCAAACTTACCTGTTATTTTGGTGACGGCACATGCTATGGAAGGCGATCGCGAAAACTTTCTCAAGCAAAGCGGCGCTGATGGCTACATTTCTAAACCAGTTGTTGACCATCAACAGTTTGTTGATCAAATCATCGCACTTCTACCCACAGACGACCACTGAGAATTGACGACTAATTTCAGGAATACTCGCCCTCAAAGGTTTTTGGGCGACTAGTACCGCAAGGCAGAAGTCAAAAGGAGCCAGTGCGTTGCGCGGGTTAAGAGCGTTAAAGCAACTGGCTCTCAAAAGTCAAAAGTCCCGCCTGCTTTAATTTTGGGCTTTCTGGATGTAATGAAATGGTAGGTTTATTTCCGCCGACCTGTACTAGTTCCTGTATTTAGTCAGTTTAGTATAGATGTACTACGAAAAGGTACTGTTAGGCAAGTGGTAATAGGAGAGGGAATGGGGAATTAGGAATCGGGAATCGGGAATTGGGAAAGAGGAGGCAGTTCTTTGTCTTGCTGAAGTTCTAAAATGTTTGAATTTTGTTAGCCAGCGTGAAGCATGCGGCATGGTCGCTTAGAGCGAGTCCGCGTTCGCGAAGCGTCTCGTAGAGAGCGTCATTTTGAATTTTGAATTGATTTCTCCCCCTGCTCTCTCATCCCTACTCCCTACTCCCCACTCCTATTGAGTAAACTGTTGTTCAGGGGCTGATGATGAGTTTTCTCGTTGCTGTAGGGCTGCTTGAATACGGGGTAATTCTAAGAATTTTTTCGTATCAGACAGTAGGCGAGTGCCCCAGAGATTTTCTTTGAGAAAATTCAAACTAGCATAGCGCTGATCGATGCGGAGTGCGGCTTCTCCGAGGCTTAATGCTTGTTCGCGTAAGCGTAGCTCGCCGGAGGCATCGCCTTTAGTATACAGTGCCACTGCCAAGGCCAATAAAGGTTCTGCGGCTTGCTTGTCAAGGGTTACAGCAGATTGCCATCGCTTAATCGCTTCGGAGATATTACCCTGTTCGTAGTTGATTAAGCCAATATTGTTGATCGCCGGCCAGAATTTTTTATCGTGGGAGACGGCTTTATCGTACTGTGCGATCGCATCTGGCAATTGACCCAGCAGATAGTAAGCATTACCCAAATCAAACAACCCCTCTGGATCGTTGGGTTTTAACTTCAAACCGTCTTGGTAATTGACAACAGCTGCTTGGTAATTTTTCTGCTGAAAATTAGCTGAACCCAAAGCAAACAAAATATCACCATTTTTGGGGTTGATAGATTGCGCTTTTTTCAGACTAGCGATCGCCCCGTCAAACTCTTTGGTTTGCAGTTGCAATCCACCTAAGAGCAACCATACCTTATCATTCTTCGGAGCCAGTTGACTAGCCAGCCGCGCTCGTGGCAAAGCTAAATCAACCTGTTGAAACTGAGCCAGTTGAGCCGCCTCTTGTGCCAAGGTCAACCCCTGCCTCTCTAACTTTGTCCCATCTAGTTGCAATGTATGGGGTATTAATGCCTGCGCGTTAGCGGCTTTTGGCATACTCCATAAACTACAGACCATTAGAAAAGAAATCAAACGAATATGTTTAGGCACACTACCGCCTTTAAGCCACTAATCAAAGAATCTTTCAGCTAGCTTAAACGATCTGCGCTGTTGACGGTAGCAAAATCTTACATCATTAGCTCTTGACATCCCCATAATAAAAGCAATATATAAATAAGTAACCACTTACTTATGTTATGGGTCGTACATCCAGAATCACCAATCAGCAAATCTTAGAAGCAGCTCGTCAAGTTTTCCTACAACAAGGATTTGGTGCTTCAACCTTAGAAATTGCTCAACAGGCTGGTATTTCTGAAGCTTCAATTTTCAAGCGATTCTCAACGAAAGAAGAATTATTTTTGGCGGCGATGGTAATTCCAGAAAAACCCCTCTGGGTGAGCGAGTTGGAATCTCTTTGTGGCAAAGGCAATCTCAAAGAAAACCTAATCAAGGTCTGTATCCAGATTATGGAATTCCAGCGTGAGGTTCTGCCTCTGATCATGATGCTGCGATCGCGAGGCAATGCGCTCCCAGAACTTGGAGGTAAAGAACCAAAACCCATGCAAGAAGTCAAAGTACTGACTGCTTTTTTAGAGCGTGAGATCAACCAAGGCCGGCTTCGCCCTTGCGATCCCCAGACAGTGGCTCATATCTTAATAGGATCGCTGATGAACTACGTTTTCGTAGAGCAAATATCGTCTAAACTCACTATACCAACTACCGAATTACCATTAAATTCTGGAGATTTTCCCACAGAAGTATCACTATTTGTCCAGAGTCTTGTGGATATTGTCTGGCAAGGAATTGCACCAAGCCAAGATTGAATAGGGAGCAGGGGGAACAGGGGGAGCAGCCGAACAAGCAAGGGAGCAGGGAGCAGGGAGCAAGGGAGAAGAGTTTTCCCCTCTGCCCCCCACAC
>NZ_CAXTNP010000058.1:0-32368 GCF_964245575.1 uncultured Nostoc sp.
TGTTATTTCGGCGAACGCATTTGTTATTTCGGCGAACCCATTTGTTATTTCGGCGTGTCCATAACACACGATATAGCAATCCTATTTGATTTGTGAAAATCTTTTGGCTCAGATCCCCGACTTCTCTTACCCCACCCTAACCCTCCCCGATGTATTGGGGAGGGAACGAGAATCTCTTGTTTCCCCCCAATGCATCGGGGGGATTAAGGGGGGTAATTCGACTTGTGTGTACACCGTAGCCTTAGTAAGGAGAGGGATGTCCGATAGGACTCTTTGAGGTTTTGGAGGACTTTTGGGTAATCGGATAATTTGTGTGTACACCGTAGCCTTTTAAAAGAGAAGAATGGAAGTGAGGTAAGAATATTAAGTCGCACATCGCGTTAAATTCTTCTTCAATACATTTTGACTATGTCAAGTTGCTTATCATCACCTTTCCAAGCTGTTTCTAATTCGGCTTTGACAAGTTGAGCGGCGTTATTTTTGCCCAGTGCCTCTAAACTTGCCTGCAAGCCAAATAGAGAACGCCCATTATGGGGATACTTTTCTAGATCAGCACGAAAGACTTTCTCAGCCTCTTTATAGTCACCCTTAGCCAAAAGCACACTGCCTAAAGATTCCCGCGTCGGAAAGTACCAGTCTGGTGGTTCCACGTAATCAAGGGTATCTTCTACTGCCACTGCTTTTTCTAGCAATAAAATGGCAGATTCATAATCATGCTTTTCTTTAGCAATTTTTGCGTCTAAAACTTTTGAGGCAATGTCTAAAATGCGACTGGCAGGACTGAAGCCAATGGTTGCTACGGTGGAAATTCCCTGTTTGGCGGCAACTAATGCCCGACTTTCACTTGCTGCATCTTCAAGTTTGCCTGTGGCTACACTTGCCATACCGCGAGCAAAATGCCAAAGTGCTGTGGTAGTAGGCAATTTAGCATCGGGGGCGGGAGTTTTTAAGATGGCATCCCAATCACTAAAGCGTGTCTGAATCAGCATTTTGCTGCCCAGGAATCCCTCAAGCATTGGTGCGTACGGGTCAATTGCAGTAGCATTTGCGACTAACGTCTCTGCGGCTTGGAGAGCATCTTTATATTTTCCTGCCATGCTACTGGCCACCATGAGAAAATGTATGTTGTGGTTGTAGTACATCATGGGGTAAGTGCCCTGGACTTGATATTTCTTAATGTAAATATCATCTTGAGCGATCGCTTGCTCGTTTGCTTGCATTGCCCCTTCATAATTTCCTACACGAAAAAAAATATGAGAAGACATGTGTACCAAGTGTCCCGCCGTTGGTGCTAGGCTTGGGAGTCGTTTGGCACTCACAAGCGCCCGTTCTGGGGAAGGTGAGGCTTCCACTGCATGAATATAGTAATGATTAGCTCCGGTATGATTCGGGTTACGTTTGAGAACAGATTCTAAAATAGCCACAATTTCTTCTGTATCTGGCTGTGGCTTGCCATCTTTAGTCCAGTGCTGCCAAGGATGCAAATCCATCAAGCTTTCAGCGTAAAGCGTCGCCGCATCCAAATCATCTGGATAGCGCTTAACTAGGGTTGCCATTGCTTTTGCGTAGTAAAGCGCTAGTTGATACAAGTTGGCATCAGCATCTTGAGAGTAACGTTTTGCTAAGGCGGTAATGTAGTCTCGTTCTTGGGCAGATGCTTGGGTGGAAAGTGCCAAAGCTTGCTGTACCGCTTGGTAAGCAGCTAATTCTCGGTTGGGGTCGATTGCTAAGTTAATATTAGGGCCTAGAGCTAGAGCAATACCCCAATATGCGATCGCCAAATGCGGATCGAGTTTGGCAGCCTGTTGAAAAGAACGCACCGCCTCATCATGATTGAAAGCGTAAATCAAATTTAATCCCTGATCGAAAAACTCTTGCGCTTGGGGATTAGAAGTGGAAACTGGATGGTGAATTGTCCCAACTCCAGATATTAAGGTGTAGGGCTGTTTTACTTGAGCGAGCGCCGCACTAGGAGCGACTAAAGAGAGTACAAGCACCCAAACTATAAATAAGTACTTCATTGTCTATATTCTTTTTCTTCAAGCTTTTTTTCTTAATATCCAAATGCCACAGTTTCTCTAAAGAGGCAATTTGTTGGCAAACAGCAGCGCGGTGTTTTTTATAGATATTAAACCCTGTAAACACAATTATTGGAATAAGGTAAGCGCATCGAAATTATTCTTGACAAAAACCTTAGTTAATGTACTAACTAAAAAATCAGATTTATCCCTTAATTTATTTTCTAGGGGTAAAAGCGATCGCCTACTTAAATCTGTTTTCTTCTTATTTAAATAATCTTAATATAAGCTAAATATTAAAAAATTATCCCTGTTGGGGGGATTGCTCAGGATAAAAAAATGTGGTTTTCTAAAAACGTTAGTACTGAATTCAACTAATTAATCAGGGAAGTTAAAATGTTTATGCCAAAAATTAAAACGCTGCTTATAGCAGCTGCTATTTTGCCATGCTTTATCCAACCAGCATCAGCACATGTTGTCTGGTTTGATTACAACAATGGCGAATATAATGTTTTGTTTGGACATCCAGAAGATGGGCCAGAAACTTATGAAACCTCTAGATTCAAACAAGCAATAGTTTATGATACTAATAAACAAATTCTTCCTTTTGATCTCAATCAAAAACAAGATGCTTTATCTCTAACTGCTGGTAAAAATGTAGCAGCTATCCAAGGTTTTTTTGATAATGGCTATTTTGCCAGATTATCGAATGATCAATCTCTCCGCATTACAGAACAGGAAATTCCCAAGTATGATAATGTTGGTCATTACCTCAAATACACCAAGGCTTTTTATGATTGGTCTGATGATTTAGCCAAACCATTCAATCTACCATTAGAAATTCTACCTCTACAAAACCCTTTAGCTGTTACTCCAGGTGGAAGCTTACTAGTTCAGGTATTATCTGAAGGGAAACCAATTACCGATGATGTTACAGTAGAATATCTAGGTCAAGTAGTAGCAAAAAACTTAGATGGCACTTTTTCCATACCCATTACTCAAAAAGGGCTAGAGCAACCTATTGAAGCTAGCTACTCACTTCCATCTAACGGTAATTTGGCTATTTCTTATGAAACCAGCTTGACAGCACAAAACATCTCTGTCCCAGAACCTTCAGCTTTGTTAGGATTAGGTTTTGTTGGATTACTAGTTTTACACAAAAAGAAGTTACTGCTGAATAAATAGCACGATAATTCTAATTATCATAAAAAGCAGCTATCTATAGCGGCTTTGTAAGGGTAGCACCATACATACCAATAATTTTTTGTCTGCCTACTTTTAGTTTTCGCCAGCTACAGGTAGACGGATAGTAAATGTGCTACCTTTCCCTGGTTCAGATGTCACATCTATTGTGCCTTGATGTGCTTCAATAATGCAGCGAGATAGATATAGTCCCAAACCACTACCAGAACGCTGGTGTTTACCTTGGCGAAATCGCTCGAATAATATTGCCTGGTCTTGTTTAGAAATTCCTGGGCCTGTATCTTGGATATCGATAGTCACAGCTACCGGAGTAGGATAACAGTGAATATCTACAGAACCTTTGTCTGTAAATTTGATGGCATTGCCGATGATATTTGTGAAAACTCGCCGCAGTTCTACGCGATCGCCCATGACGGTGTTTGCAGTTTCACCTCGATCAATATTTACAGTTAATCCTTTTTCTTCAGCTAAGGGAGTTAATTCTTGAGAAACTTCACTAACTAATTCCTGAATATTGCAGGGAGAAATTTTTAAGGTTTTACAGCCCGCTTCATGACGATAAACTTCTAGCAAGGTATTTACCATTTCCAGCAGGTCTTGATTACTGCCAATCATGGTATCAATTATTTCTTGCAATTGTGGCGAAACATCGCAAAACCTGCCTTCTAGCAATAACTTTAATACGCGGTTGGAGGCTACCAGTGGTATGCGTAAATCGTGAGTAAAACGCGAGACAAAATCTGCCCGCAGGTTAGCCATCTGATCTCGTTCGTCGATACTATGCTTGAGGCGCAGGAGCGATCGCACTCGTGCATGTAGTTCATCAGGATCGAATGGTTTACGAATAAAGTCATCTGCACCAGTATCGAGTCCTTCCACAACGCTAGACTCATAGTGAGCCGTGAGCAGCAGAATGGGGATAAATGGCAATGCCGGATTCTGCCGGATGCGTCGAGTAAATTCATAGCCATCTATCTCCGGCATCATCACATCTAAGAGAATTAAGTCTGGCGGGGACTCCTCAACCATAGCCAGAGCAATTTTGCTATCTTCAAATAAGCTAATTTCATAGCCCTCATCTTCTAAGACAGCTTCTAAGACCAGTAAATTATCATAAATATCATCGACAACCAGAATTTTATCTTTTTTGACAGTTTTAGTTAAAGACATGGCTAAATAAAAAAAGAAGTGCTTGGCTATCCCTCGCAAATCTAGTAATAGCTTACTTCACCAGCGCTGAGATTATTAAGGATTCACATTTTCCTTTAAAGTTTCCTAAATTAAAATCTAATTGTTTAAGTAATTTCACGGGTATTTTGTTCAAAAAATGTATTAATATATTGTCTTAACAAAAATCTTAGCCGTCTGATTATCCAAAATATCTGTGTCTGGGTCTTAGGGTGAGCTAGTTTAGTCCCTTTAATTTACATCATCATAGCCACTGCAAGGGCAACTATTTAATGTCACTCACTCTTGCTTGCTACCAGATTTTTAATGAAAAATTGTTTACCATGAAATATCTATCCTGAGATTAATGTATAAAATTTTTTTTGATTGACTTCTTTCTTATTGTCATATCGAAACTCTTGCTTTAGAAAAACTTCCGAGATAAGGTTATTTATGTCTAATGGTAGATGAAGTTAAGGGAATAATACCAACTACATTGCTTTTTGTATAAGATCCCAGATAGAAGAACGAGATTATTTTAATCTGTACTTTAGATAGATAACAGTAAAGTTAAGCAACTATGAATGAAATCAAGATCCTCGTGATTGAAGATCACAACCTTACGAGAATCGGCTTACGGGCTGCCTTACAAACCCAGCCAGAGTTTAACATTGTTGGTGAAGCAGCCAATGCAGCCGACGGCATCAACCTTTTGAAAACTCTCAAGCCTGATGTTGCTACTATTGACATCGGTTTGCCTGACATGGATGGTATTGAGCTAACACGCACATTTAGGCAATATCAAGCAGAGAATGAAGACTATACCACAAAACTGCTAATTTTAACCATGCAAAATAGCGAACAGGCAGTTTTAGCGGCATTTGCAGCAGGTGCAGATTCTTATTGCATGAAGGATATCGAAACTGAGAGACTAGTTGAGGCTGTGCGAACAACTTATGCAGGTAGCTCATGGATCGATCCAGCGATCGCAGACCTTGTACTACACCAAATACGTCAAGATTTCCCCGATGGTAGCAGAGGCGCATCTGGAAAAAGAGTCTTGATTGAAGGTATTGGCCCAGATGTTGAGAAAAGTATAGTCACCTATCCTTTAACTCATAGAGAGATGGATGTTTTAGAGTTGATTGTCGCCGGGTGTGACAATGCAGAAATTGCTAAAAGGCTCTATTTAACAGTCGGTACTGTAAAAACTCATGTTCGAGGTATTCTCAATAAACTTTGTGTTGCTGACCGGACACAGGCTGCCGTCCGTGCTTTGCGGGCTGGATTAGTACCGTGAGCAAGTAAGTAGCCATCATGAACTGCTTACAACAACACATGAAAATTTTTCTTCCCCACTCCCCATTTTTAAGTGCAAGCGGTTAACTGGAAAAAAGATTTATGAAGAATTTGTTACACAGTTTAGTAAAATGACATAATTGACAAACAAATAAGTATTTTTTCTCATATACATGATAGCGGATCAATTTCCCTGGCTTACCGCGATTGTTTTGCTGCCACTCATTGCTTCCCTGCTTATCCCTGTGTTGCCTGATAAAGATGGCAAGCGCGTGCGGTGGTATGCATTAGGTATAGGTATCGCAGACTTCGCCTTGATGTGCTATGCCTTTTGGAAGCATTACGATGCCAGCAGTGCTAGTTTTCAAATGGTGGAAAATTATGCCTGGATGCCTCAGTTGGGTCTTAACTGGGCAGTATCGGTTGATGGACTTTCAGCGCCACTTGTGCTGCTAGCAGGATTTGTCACCACACTCTCGATTTTTTCGGCCTGGCAAGTTGATCACCGACCCCGCCTTTTCTATTTTTTAATGCTGGTGCTGTATTCCGCACAGGTAGGGGTGTTCGTTGCCAAAGACTTGCTGCTATTTTTCATTATGTGGGAAGTAGAGTTGATACCCGTCTACCTACTAGTCTGCATTTGGGGTGGGCAAAGGCGTCGCTATGCGGCTACGAAATTTTTGTTGTATACCGCAGCAGCTTCTATTTTTATTTTAGTGGCAGCCCTGGCAATGGGGCTATACGGCGGCGGTGATATGACATTTGATATAACCGCCCTGGCTAAGAAGGAATATCCCCTTGGACTACAGTTGCTACTTTATGCAGGGTTACTGGTTGCATTTGGTGTCAAGCTTGCTGTTTTCCCAATGCATACCTGGTTGCCTGATGCCCACGGCGAAGCATCCTCTCCTGTGTCGATGATACTAGCTGGTGTGTTGCTGAAGATGGGCGGATACGGACTGATTCGCCTGAATCTTGAGTTGCTTCCCGATGCACACATTTATTTTGCACCGATTTTAGCCATTCTGGGTGTTGTCAATATTATCTATGGTGCATTGAACTCCTTTGCTCAGACCAATATGAAGCGGCGTTTAGCTTATTCGTCGATTTCCCACATGGGGTTTGTGCTGCTTGGGATTGCGTCCTTCACTGATTTGGGAATCAACGGCGCGATGTTGCAGATGATTTCGCATGGTTTGATTGCATCGGTGCTGTTCTTCTTAGCAGGTGTTACTTACGATCGCACCCACACAATGATAATGAAAGATATGGGCGGTATTGGTCAAGCCATGCCCAAAGTCTTTGCCCTGTTTACAATCGGCGCGATGGCATCTCTGGCACTTCCCGGTATGAGTGGCTTTGCTGGCGAACTCTCAGTATTTGTTGGTCTAACAAGCAGTGACGTTTATAGTTCGACTTTCTGCACCGTAACAGTTTTTCTCGCCGCAGTTGGAGTCATCCTCACACCGATTTATCTACTTTCCATGCTGCGAGAGGTCTTTTATGGTCAGGGTGCAGCACTCATTTGCGACATTAATAATGCAGGTTCGGAAAATCAAGAAGATGAGGGAACAGTTTGTTTTGGTACAGATTGCTTAGTACCGGAGGAAGCAGTTTACGACGATGCTAGACCGCGTGAGGTGTTTATCGCTGCCTGTTTTCTGCTGATGATTATTGGTATTGGTTTCTATCCCAAAATGGCGATGCAGATGTACGATGTGAAGACTGTCGCAGTCAATGCTAATCTTCGCCAGTCTTATGCCATAGTCTCACAAACAAATCCTCAGATTTATGCTCAGGGATTCTTGGTTCCGCAAATTTCCGAGGTTGAGGTAGCGCCCGTTTTGGGAACTTTGAAGTAAGCTTTTTGACTAATAGACTTGTCGAAAAGAGCCAAAGCTAAGTATATTTCTAAGGAATAATAGAGCATTGATAGCCGCTCACTATGGGTAGGCTATCAATTCCAAATCATTCTCAGGATCAATACAGTTCAGTTAAGCATTTCTTCCTTCTCTTTGCGTCCTTTGCGTCCTTGGTGGTTCGTTAAAAAAATTGACTTTGCCAAAGGATTTTAGCCTTAACCCAAGCGTATTGTTCTCAGGATGCCCAAGATGTTTTTTCTGGAAAAGCTCCTTTTTTCCAATGTTGCCAAACCTTTACTGCTGCTCGTTGAAAAAATGCCTGCGAGTTTTGCTCTGGTGTTTCTTGAAGTTCTTTAACTTCTCCACTAAATTTATCTATCCACAAACAGCCGAGACGATATTCATGTGGCCCAAAGCGGTAAGTAACGCCGATCTCATCCTCCTTTTCTTTTAGAATCAATACGTAAAAAGCCATAACAGATTAATGTGGTTTATAAAAGTTGCGATACTTCAGTTTTAACTCATTTGAGTTCTGCTGATGTTACTGGGGGACTCCACAAACAACCAGAGCGTTCAGTTGCGTCTCAAGAAAGCGCTTTAAATATTCCATTTATTAAATTAGTTAATATAAATAGTCAATATATAAACTAACACTAACATGATTTTTAAATCATTAGGTAAAATAATATATTAATAAAAAAGAAAATGTAAATACTTCAGATGGGTATGCAAACTACCACAACAGATAATTAGCATCACTAATAAACAAATCAACCCTTTACATGGGATGCTAGTTGATGATTAGTGAGTTTTGCCAATGTCTGTTGTTTCTGCTATTACTGTTACTGTTCCTGCCACAACTGCGAATTTGGGGCCTGGTTTTGATTGCATCGGTGCAGCATTAAAGCTGTACAACGAGTTCAAGTTCACTCGCCAAGAAGGTGGGCTAACTATTCATGTCACTGGTACCGAAGCTAAACGAGTCCAAACTGATAAAAGCAATCTCCTCTACCAAGCGTTTGTCAAGTTCTATCAATATATAGAGCAAACACCGCCAACTGTGAAAATAGAGATTAAGTTAGGTGTACCGTTGGCGAGGGGTTTGGGTAGTTCGGCCACAGCAATTGTTGGTGGGTTAGTTGCTGCTAATCAACTTGAGGGTACGCCTATGAGTCAGTCGCAGGTGATGGAGTTAGCGATCGCAATGGAAGGACATCCTGATAATGTGGTTCCAGCTTTGTTGGGAGGATGTCGTCTTGCTGCTACCAGTGGCGCAGCTTGGGAAATTTGTGATGTTCCCTGGCATAAAGATGTTGTACCAGTTGTGGCTATTCCTGATTTTGAACTTTCCACTTCAAAAGCGCGGGGCGTTCTCCCAAATGAAGTCAGTCGCGCCGATGCGATTTTCAATACGGCACATCTGGGGTTATTGTTGCGCGGCTTAGAAACAGGTAACGCACAATGGTTAAAGACAGCTTTGCAAGATAAGTTGCATCAGCCCTATCGCAAAGCTTTGATTCCTGGTTATGATGCTCTCAACATTGCAGCTGTTAGTGCTGGTGCTTATGGTATGGTAATTAGTGGGGCGGGGCCGACACTGTTAGCTTTGGCGGATAAGTTACACTCAGAGGCTGTGGAGGCGGCGATGTTAGCTGCTTGGCAAGAAGAAGGAATTACAGCCAAGGTGCGATCGCTTTCTCTCGATACCCAAGGCGCAAAAAGCTTTTAAAAAATCAGATGACTATTTTACTCAGCACTTAAAACTCGATTTATGGAGCAAATTCAGGATGATATGGCGGCGCTTAACTCTCAAATTCAGGTTCTCCTAGAAGAACGCGCTGCACTCACTATTAATAATGTAATCTCTGGCGAGAATGATTCACCCCAGGCAATGGTTGAAGCGTATCGCCGTCAAGCCAGAGAAAATGCCCAATTATCAGTTGAACTCCAAGGCATAGATGCGGCGATCGCCGCCCTGGAAGCCCAGATAAAACAAAAACAAACTAAATTAGTGCGTTGGCAAGGTGAATCAAAACAACTTATTCAACAGCAGCAGCTAGAGGAAGCGAAAGAAGTGGCACAGGTTCATGCTGAACGCATTAATCAACTGGCGGCAGAACTGGCAGCAGAAGTCCGTTTTCTTAAAGCTTGTGCCAATCAACTGAGTCCAATGTATTGGCAGATTTATTACAAGCCCTTCATTACTGGGTTCAAGACAATCTCCGTTCCCTATGTCCGCTCTGATGGGGAAGTTTGGACAATTGTCAACCGGATAGTTTAATGCTTTAGCCTCAAGCACTCAGCTAAAACACATCTAATTTGCATAACTAAATTTCATCAAACTCTTGTAGGGTAGGCAGCGTTCGACTGAGCGTCTTTGCACTGAGCAAAGCCGAAGTGTCACGTCGAAGTCTTGCCTGCCCTTGATTGTAAATAGCCTTGACAATTGGGCTTAATCAGAAAATGTAATGATTTCTAACGGTGGCTTTAGCTGCCGTTTTTTGTTGACGTTGCAAAAGTTTACATTTAGAATGGAATCGGCAAAATCCGATAAGTATTTATTCTTATCTTTCCTGAAAAATTGACATTCGATGAGTATATATTCCTGTCAAAAGCGAAAACTTAATCTTTTAGAGTTCAATAAAGTTTACAAAAGTATAAATACCTTAATATAATTTAATTAAAAACGAGAAGCCAAATTGATTGTCAGAAGTGATGAATGCTATTGAATTTCCCTGGCTAACAGCCATAATCCTCTTGCCCTTAGTGGCTACCTTAGCCATCCCCTTAATTCCAGACAAAGAAGGTAGAACTGTCCGTTGGTATGGTTTGGGGGTTGCTTTTGCGGTTACCTGATGCTCACGGTGAAGCATCAGCACCCGGTTCGATGATTTTGGCTGGTGTATTGTTAAAAATGGGTGGTTATGCCCTCATCCGCTTCAATGTGGAAATGTTGCCCAATGCCCATGTGACTTTTGCCCCAGTGCTGGCAATTTTGGGTGTAGTAAACATTGTCTACGGTGCTTGTTGTGCCTTCGCTCAAACCAATCTCAAACGCCGCTTGGCTTACTCTTCAATTGCCCACATGGGGTTTGTGCTGATTGGGATTGCCTCCTACACAGAACTGGGTATTAGTGGTGCAGTGCTACAGATGGTTTCCCACGGTTTGATTGCTGCTAGCTTATTCTTCCTGTCTGGCGTGACTTACGATCGCACCCACACTTTGATGATGGATAAAATGGGCGGTATGGCCAAGGTAATGCCCAAAACCTTTGCTCTGTTTACCATTGGTTCAATGGCTTCTCTCGCCTTACCCGGAATGAGTGGTTTTGTGGGTGAGTTGATGGTATTTCTTGGTATCGCCACCAGTGATGTTTACAGTTCCAACTTCAAAGTTGTAGTTGTGCTGCTATCAGCAGTTGGCGTGATTTTGACACCGATTTATTTACTGTCGATGCTGCGTCAAGTATTCTACGGCGACCAAAATCAAGAGTTACACTTGGATGCTGTAATATCTGATGTCAAACCCCGCGAAATATTTATTACCACTTGTTTGCTATTGCCAATCATCGGTATCGGGTTTTATCCCAAATTAGCAACGCAGACTTATGATGTGAAAGCAGTGGAATTAGCTGCCCATGCTCGTCAAGTTCTACCAGTTATTGCTCATCAGCAACCATCAAGTCTGTACTCACGTATATTCTCTGCACCAACATTAGCTAATTCTCAAGTTGAAAGTTCGATTAATATTTCTGAGTAAATTAACTTCCCATTAAGGGGACTGCAACTAAATTCTAAATATGAGGGGAATGAAGGGGTGGTTACGAAACCACCCCTAAAATTTTGCCAAGATATATCCTGAAGACAGGTGAAGTCCCCAAAAATAAATTATGACCATTAACTTACCTGTAGCCACAGAAATTGTACCAATCGTCTTGCAATTGCAACCTGCGATCGCACTAACTGACGACCAGTTTTATGAGTTTTGTCAGCTAAACCGTGATTTTCACATCGAACGCAATGCTGTGGGAGAATTAGTCATTATGCCCCCTACTGGTTCCGAAACTGATGAACGCAACTTTAACTTAGTTGGGCAGTTGTGGGTATGGACAAAGCAAGATGGTACAGGTGTAGGGTTTGGTTCCAGTGGTGGGTTTACTTTGCCGAATAGTGCGGTGCGTAGGCGTAGCCCGTCGTAGACATCGCCAGATGCGGCGTGGATAAAACGCGATCGCTGGGAAGCCATACCAGTGGAACTGCGAAAAAAATTTGCACCGATTTGTCCTGAGTTTGTGATTGAATTGCGTTCTGAGAGCGATAATTTGCGAGTTTTGCAAGACAAGATGCAAGAGTATATTGATAATGGCACACAACTTGGTTGGTTAATTGATAGAAAACAACGCAAAGTTTTTATTTATCGTCCCAATACTGTGGTTGAGGAATTGAATAACCTTAAGACACTTTGCAGTGATTTTTTACTACCTGGGTTTATTTTAGATTTAAGTCAGGTTTGGTAAGAAATAAATTCAACAATTTAATAGTGTTTAACAGTTCAAGAGCAGTAATTTTAACTTAATTAGATATTTGTAGCGATCACAGACTAATACATTTTGGGCAAACTAACTTAGTAAGCAACCTTTATATCACTAGGTGGAAATAAAAAAATATGAAGTTAAATCTAAACTATAAAGATATGTCAGTTTTATCCTATATTCATCGCAGAAAACTGCCATCAGTGCCTGGCATTTATTACGTAGGTAATTATAATTGCCCAGTTATGTATATCGGTCTTTCACGCAATTTGAAAAAACGCCACATTAATCATCATCGTCAGATACAGTTTGAGAGTATCGATAACCCCGTTATACGCTACCAAATTTTGCCAAAGAATTTATTAGCTAAAATCCCAAACTTGGAAGCAGCTCTAATTAGGTTAGAGAAGCAATCCATAGATTACTATAAGCCACCTCTCAATTACACACCCTTACCAAATCAACCGATATTTAGAACATCACATGGCCCGATTTATATTCAAATCCATAAAGTTAGAGAAGAAGGCTACTGTTTACATTTTGATAGTCAAGATGAGGACGAATTGGCAATAAACACAAGTAAATTATCTTTACTGAGTAGAGCTATCGAAGAACAGCGACCCATATTTTTGATAGCATCTGGGTATTACGAAGATTATGAGATGGCAAATTATCCCAATCTATCTAAACTTACTTCCTACAGCAATGATAGGATTTATCTTCTTGTAAGTCGTTTCGTACCTTATGAAAAAGAGCAGTCTGACTGCCCTGGTTACAATTATATTGTTTATGGGGCAACATCCAAAGTATTTATCAACCCTTATATCATCCTCAATAACAGACTTGGATTTGATGAATTTAGAGGAACCTATTTAAAACTAGGATTTACTAATTGTGAGCGCTCCTCCTTTGTCAAGGAATTGTTGCGTTTAGGCGAATTCAATTTACTTTAGCCTATATATTTGTGTTTCCGTGATGACATAAAGTATTAAAATAGGGACTGAGAAATACATCTCAGTCCCGATAAAAAAGCGGGTTAACCGCTATTTATATGGTTAACCCGTGCAGCTTTGGGAACGCGCAGAGAAATTGTTATTGCAATACCAACTTCACATTGGCGTTTTGCAGACCGCGTTGTTTTACTTCAGCCAAAGTTTTGTTAACGGCATACTTTTGGTTGATGGAGTTGATCAACTCGGTTTGGTTGTGCTTCTTAGCAACTCCCCACAGGTCAGCGATTAGGTCAAAAGAACCATCGCTGTTGCGAGACCAGCCGAGGTCATATTCGCCATCCAACATAGCAACGATGTCAGAACGGACACGCTGACCGTTATAACCACGGACATCAGCTTCAGTCTTTACGCTGATACCGAGGTCGCGCAAGGAAGCCTTGAGGATTTCGGCATCGGTGATTTTGGTACGCAGGGTGCTAAAGTGAGACATTTGGGGTTTCCTCCAATGAGAAGATTGAGAAAAACGACAACGGTTTGTTTTGGGCGAAGCCGCGCTTAACAGGATGCGGCTTTTCTTATAACTGCTAGCATTAAGAGCTAGCCTTTCCCCCTGGGATGGCAGAGGAAAGCTTTTAAAACTCCATTCGCTGATATTCAGCTACGGAGGATGCTGCGGGGCGTGCTCGCTGTCTGGCCCAATCTCTCAGAGCCGTTACTTGTTCTTGCATCGTTCGAGACAGCGGCAATGTTGCCTTCAGTGCAGCAATAATATCTAGTTGGGTGAACTCCCGATCTTGGGCAAAAGCTTCATACATTGCCGCAACGATCGCTTGCTCAACTTCTGCCCCAGAAAAGCCATCAGACATCTTGGCTAGTTGCTCAAGATCAAATCGAGAGATGTCTTCACGGCGCTTGGTCAGATGAATGTTGAAAATCTGCTGCCGTTCTTCCGGTGTTGGCAGATCCACAAAGAAAATCTCATCAAAGCGTCCTTTCCTCAAGAACTCGCCAGGTAAGCGTTCTACTCTGTTAGCAGTTGCCATCACAAACACTGGTGACTTCTTATCTTGCATCCATGTGAGGAAAGAACCGAAAATTCTACTTGAAGTCCCCCCATCTGAATCAGAGGAACCTCCACTACCAGCAAAGGATTTATCCAATTCATCGATAAATAAAATTGCTGGGGAAATAGATTCTGCTGTTTTCAGGGCGTTTCGCAAGTTTGCTTCACTTCGTCCCACCATTGAGCCGTCATAGACTCGCCCCATATCCAACCGCAACAGTGGTAAACCCCACAGTCGGGAAGTAGTTTTGGCTATTAATGACTTACCACAACCGGGAACCCCTAGAATTAACATCCCCTTTGGTTGAGGCAAACCATATTCTCTGGCTCTTTCTGTAAAAGCGTTAGAGCGTTGCTTGAGCCATCTTTTTAACTCTTCTAAGCCACCTACAGCATCAATGGTTTCATCTTCTTCAATGTATTCTAAGATTCCATTGCGCCGAATTAGTTGCTTTTTCTCAGATAAAACGATATCTACTTCATCTTCCGTCAAACGCCCTGTAGTTACCTGCGCCTTCCGGTAGACTTTCTCAGCTTCATCTTTAGTTAGACCCAAAGCTGCCCTAAGAAGCTTTTCTCTGGCTTCTGTTGTCAACCGCCGACCACGATTTTGGTCTACGTGCTGAGTCAGTACTTTATTTAACTCTGCCATATCTGGCAGTGTAAAATCAATAACAACAACTTCTTTTTCCAACTCTATAGGTACTTGTTGCATCGGTGACATCAAAATGATGTTCTTTTGCGTACCTTTAAAGCTAGCGATCGCATCACGTAACGATCTGTTTGTTGCAGGCGCATCTATAAACGGGTGTAAATCTTTAAGAATAAATATACTAGGTTCTTTTTGCCGGATTATCCACTCAATAGCCGCCTCTGGAGACACGGTGTTGTGTTGCGTGACATTCCGGGGTTGACCATACTCCACAATGCCGTGTGTTACTGTCCAAACATATACTCGGCGTTGGGGCTTTAACGACTGGGCGATTGTGGAAACTGCTTGCTCGGCCCGCTCTTCCTCGGAGGTCACAAGGTAGATTAAAGGGTATTGAGCTTGAATTAGGATATTGAGCTCTTCTTTCATACTTCGACCTACTTGAGACCTTATAGAGACAGTAGAGACATTGCTTCTGGTAATAGACAACCGAATCATGAATATCTATTTAGCAAGGAACTAACTCTTCCTCACCCTTGGAATTGGTTTCATCTTTATCCATTTCATCTATGGAAAGATGCTCTTTACCAACTACCCCTGGTTGATTGCCTAAAGTAACCAGTTCCCCATCACGTAAGACTAGTGAACTATCACAAGTCGGGCATGAATAAACTCTATGAGTCCGCCCATAAGTAGAATCTTCTAACTCGTCAACCAATTCTTGATTAGACAGGTAAAAACCAAGGGCACGTTCGGCAAGTTCTGACATTGGCTCGGAATCTACTGCTGAACGAATCTTCAGTTTTCTGTGCAACTCTGGCGATAAATACAAAGTGACCTTTTGCTTAGTTTGCGTTTGCATATAACTCTTTAACGGTCTTACCCGGGTATGTATATCAAGTTATCGGTTCCTTTCTTGGTTGTCAAGACAGTAAAACGTTTTGACGCCAATATTGTTACATTTGTTTACATTTGAGGCTGAAATGCTGTTTATTGAGTGATAAATAGCTGACTACAAACCTCTGAGAATTAATCAGGACTTAAGCACTCAAAACCTGAAACCTCAATTGAAATTAGCGTCAGCTAATTAATGATTGCCTGAGTTGGCTTATTTTTTAACTATTTGGAGCGTAAGCGGATTAAAGTTGAATACCTTTCCGGTTGTAAACAACTGATATCCACAGGAGATGCCAGCGAATGACACTAGCATCGAAAAAAGGGACACTGAGCCGATTACAACACCACTAGCAATAAACAGAGCAATTCCTATGCCAATCAACACCCATCCCAGTTTGCGATTATCGCGCCCACCCCAATTTAGAGCTACTATACCTCCGATACACAGCAAAATTCCAGGTGTGCTGCGTAAGTAGACGCTCACATAAATACTTGTACTTAAAAATGTGACGCCTGCTAGGATTAGTCCTAAGCCAATAAGCTTGCTAGCAAGGATTACTTGTTCCTCTTCTTTACCGATGGTAGGCGCTGTAATTTTTGTGGGCGCGGAATTTGGCAAAGGATTTGTTGTGGCAGATGCAGAGTGCTGCTGCACCCTAAACATAAAAGTTATTTTGTCTCCCTGCCCAAGAGAAATTCTATCTCCTGGATGCAGTGGAAAAAAAACTTGAGGTTGAAGTCTCGCACCGTTAATATATGTGCCATTAGAACTGCCCAAATCGGTGATATGGTATTCATCCCCATTTATCCAAATTTGGGCGTGGATGCGAGATGCCACATCCGAATTTGGTAAGGCAGAAATATCAATATCTGGTAATTTTTGGTCGTTTGGCTTACCGATGCAAATTACAGAAAGATTTGCTGGAAATTGTAAACATGTGTTGGTTTGGAAGTGAAAAAGCTCCAAAGTCAGCTCGGCTGTCTGAGATGTACTGTGCATAAATTGTGTGATAAAGCACTCTTTATAAGTTTCTCTACTGATAACTCAAAAGAGAATGGTAAATATCCTGAATATTATTGAATTTTTAATGAGTGCTTTTTTGGTGCAGTTTATTCAGCAGTTTACGGATTCGGGAATAGCTAGTAAATTGGCGAAGGTATTGATCTGAGTTTCTGGTACTTCTATAAAATCAGTGACTTTGGCAAAATGTGTAATGTAAATGGCTACTGCTAAAAAAATCTGTAGTTTGGGGCGAAGAATTTATCGGTTTGCCGCCAGCGTTAACGGAGTCAGTGCCCTGTTTATAATCTTATGGGGTTGTACTGCAAATGATTTTAACGCCGGAGCGATCGCATGGAAAACTTATAGTAACTCCCGTTATGGCTTTGAATTTCCATATCCGAGTAACTGGACTTCTTTAGCAGCACCAGAAAATGATGATGGAATTGCGTTTATTTCACCACAGAATAACTCCGTGGAAATTCGGGGGTGGGCAAGTCATCAGCTACCGAATGAGCAAGAGTCGGTGAAAAAGATAAAATCCAACTTTCAGACAGCCCAAGGAGTATCTGGGGTGCTGGTTGTAGAAGTTGATCAACGAGTAGGTTCAATGACACTGACACTAACTCAGAGTCAAGTGAAATACTATTGGCAGGGACGAAGCAAGAGCCAAGATTTTCAAGATTACTACCGTTTGTTTTATTACATTGCCCAGCAGTATCGAATTTCAAAGTCTTGAAAGATGGGGCATTGGGCATTTGACTGAGCGACTTGTGCCGAGCAACTTGTACTGAGCATCTCGACTTACCTTGATGGAACCGTAGTCGAAGTAAGCCGAAGTAAGCCGAAGTATTGGGCATTGCGAAAGAGGAGGCAGGAGGCAGAAGTTCTAAAATGTTTGAATTTTTTTAGCGCAGCGTAAAGCCAACTCTTGGAGACGCACTCGCGTTCGGCATGGCAACACTATGAACGAGTTTGCGTACCCCTGCAAGGAAGCAAGCTAGCAAGAGCGTCTCGTAGAGAGCGTCATTTTGAATTTTGAATTGATTTCTCCCCCTGCTCCCCTGCTTCTTCCCCACTCCCCACTTCCCCTAAAATCCACATCTCTCCCAGAATGATGATTGAGAAGGGACAGAAACCTGATAGATTTAGCTATCAGCGAGTAAAAACTGGTGAAGATGAAAGTCCTGGTTATTGGTGGTGATGGATATTGCGGTTGGGCAACTGCTCTTTACCTTTCCAATCGAGGTTATGAAGTTGGAATTTTAGATAGTTTGGTGCGGCGGCACTGGGATAATGAACTTGGTGTCGAAACTCTCACTCCGATCGCACTAATTCAACAACGTCTCCAGCGCTGGCAAGATTTGACAGGTAAATCTATCGATTTGTTCATTGGCGATATTACTAATTACGAATTTCTCCATAAAACATTACAGCAATTTCAGCCAAATGCTCTGGTGCATTTTGGTGAACAGCGTTCGGCCCCATTTTCTATGATTGACCGAGAACATGCAGTTATTACCCAGGTCAATAATGTAGTTGGTACGTTGAACTTGCTGTACGCCATGCGGGAAGATTTCCCCGACTGTCATTTGGTGAAGCTGGGGACGATGGGTGAATACGGTACACCCAACATTGATATCGAAGAAGGATATATCACCATTGAACACAATGGACGCAAGGATACCCTACCTTATCCCAAGCAGCCCGGTTCAATGTACCACTTAAGCAAAGTTCATGATAGTCATAACATCCACTTTGCTTGCCGGATTTGGGGATTGCGGGCAACTGATTTAAATCAAGGTGTAGTTTATGGTGTCTTAACCGAAGAAACGGGGATGGACGAACTATTGATTAATCGGCTGGATTACGATGGGGTGTTTGGTACTGCACTAAACCGCTTTTGTATTCAAGCAGCGATTGGACATCCCTTAACTGTCTACGGTAAAGGTGGACAAACTCGCGGGTTTTTGGATATTCGGGATACAGTACGATGTGTAGAATTAGCGATCGCTAACCCTGCCGAGGCTGGAGAATTCCGGGTATTTAACCAATTTACCGAACAATTCAGCGTCGGCGACTTGGCATTGATGGTGAAAAAAGCTGGTAACGCTATGGGATTAAATGTAGAAATCAATCACCTAGATAATCCCAGAGTCGAGAAAGAAGAACATTACTTCAACGCTAAAAACACTAAATTGCTCGATCTAGGTTTACAGCCTCACTTGCTCTCTGATTCTCTACTCGATTCTCTGTTAAACTTTGCCATCAAATATCAGAAACGAGTTGATCACAAACAAATTCTGCCCAAAGTCTCTTGGCACAGAAGTTAGGGTAAACTCTGCGTGCGGCTGATAACAGAACCTTATTTAACTCAAGTCAGTAATTGGCCAGAAAATGGTCGTCATATCTTAGCACAATATGACGACCATTCAATTGTTGTTTATCAGGCTTATCGTCCAGCTATTGGTGACTTCGCCGCCACCTACCGTTATTTTGGTGGTGAGTTCAGTTTTGAGCGCATGAGTTGGATAAAACCTAACTTCCTCTGGATGATGTATCGTTCCGGATGGGGTACACAAAATGGGCAAGAGGTAGTGTTAGCTATTTGGATTAAGCGTTCGGCAATTGAAGAAATTTTAGCTGCGGCTGTTCATTCCAGCTACGTTCCAGAACTTTATCCCAATAAAAGTGCATGGCAAAGAGCATTGAAGCGATCGCAAGTCCGCCTACAATGGGACCCAGACCATCACCCATCTGGGACAAAATTAGAACGACGCGCTATTCAGTTAGGGTTACGTGGTGAAGTACTAGCTGCTTACGCCAAAGATTGGATTGTGAACATCAAGGACATTTCGGACTTTGTACAAAAACAACGGCAAAACATTAAGTCTGACTGTGCAGAATTGATTACACCACGGGAGACAGTTTACTCTGTGTTTGATACCGAAATACAAAAAAAGCTGGGATTATCTGCCTGTACTGAATAGTTTTATATGAGAATTGCCCTATTCACCGAAACCTTTTTACCCAAGGTTGACGGCATTGTAACCCGCCTGCGCCATACTGTTGACCATTTACAGCGTAGTGGTAATCAAGTGCTGGTGATTGCCCCTGATGGAGGCATCACAGAACACAAAGGCGCTAAAGTTTACGGCGTTACTGGCTTTCCTCTGCCATTGTATCCAGAATTGAAAATGGCACTTCCCCGCCCAGCCATTGGGTACGCCTTAGAAGAGTTCAAGCCAGATGTTATCCATGTTGTGAATCCAGCAGTTTTAGGTTTGTCTGGCATATTTTATAGCAAAATCCTCAAAATACCCTTAGTGGCGTCTTACCATACGCATTTACCCCAATATCTCCAGCATTACGGCTTGGGGATGCTGGAAGGTTTTCTTTGGGAACTGCTGAAAGGCGCTCATAATCAAGCAGCTTTAAATCTGTGTACCTCCACAGCAATGATGGAGGAACTGACAGCACACGGTATTGAACGGGTAGATTTATGGCAGCGCGGGGTAGATACGGAATTATTTCATCCTGATTTAGCTAGTGTAGAGATGCGATCGCACCTATCAAAAAATCATCCAGAAAGTCCATTGCTACTTTACGTGGGGCGGCTTTCTGCTGAAAAAGAAATTGAGCGCATCAAACCAATTTTAGAAGCACTTCCCAAAGCGCGGTTAGCATTGGTTGGGGATGGCCCCCACCGTGAAGCCTTGCAAAAACACTTTGCTGGCACAAACACCTACTTTGTTGGCTATCTCATGGGGCAAGAATTAGGTTCTGCCTTTGCGAGTGCTGATGCCTTTATCTTTCCTTCCCGTACAGAAACACTAGGTTTAGTACTACTAGAAGCAATGGCAGCTGGCTGTCCGGTAGTAGCAGCCCGTTCCGGGGGGATTCCCGATATTGTCACAGATGGAGTAAATGGATATCTTTTTGAGCCAACAGCAGATGTTCAAGGAGCGATCGCTGCTACTGTTCGCCTTTTAGAACAAAAACAACAACGAGACATCATCCGTCAAAATGCTCGCCAAGAAGCAGAAAGTTGGGGTTGGCCATCTGCCACCAGACAGCTACAAGATTACTATCAAAAGGTGATATTTTCTGAAAAGTTGGCAAAATCAGGGAGTAGGGAGTAGGGAAGAAGCAAGGGAGCAGGGAAAAGGGGAGAAAGTTTCCCCCTTTTCCCCTTGTTCCCTACTCCCCTGCTTCTTCATTTCCCTCTGCCCCCCACACCCCGCTCCTCTGCCTCTTTTCAATGCCCCATGCCCAAAATCTAAAATCTAAAATCTAAAATTCCCATTACCGAAACAGACTCATACTATAGAGCAAGTAAATTTATTTATGAAGAAGAAAAAAAATATATGTAATGACGCGATCCGACAGAAATACGGCATTCTTATGACTTGCCCCTAAATTTATTTATGGGGATTAAAAATGTTTGAATTTTGAATTTTGAATTTTGAATTTTGAATTCGGAGCGAAGCGACGTGACACTCCCCAACCCTGGCAGCGTCTTGGCTACATTAACTGAACTGACTCAAGTTAATCGTACTCACGCCCTACTGCTTCGTGTTAAAGACTTATCTGTTAATGAATTTGTTTGCTTACTCGACTTCATAACTGCTGAATTCCAGCAATTTCTTAGAGCTATTGAACTGATCAATAATGAAGCTCTAGAAACTATGTTGGAGAAGGTGTTAGAAGCTATCACACTCAAAATTGGTCAAATCCTGCAAGCAGAACACACTGCTATTTTTTTAGTTGACTATGACAAAGGTCAACTGTGGTCAAAAGTTCCTCAAGATAATACCCAAAAATTCTTAGAAATTCGGACTCCTATCACAGTGGGTATCCCCGGTCATGTTGTCAGTACAGGTCAATATTTAAATATATCTGAAACTTATACTCACCCCCTATTTAGCCCAGAACTTGAAAAACAAATGGGCTACAAAATCCATAATATTTTATGTATGCCTGTTATCAGTAGCAAAAACCAGACTGTAGCAGTAGTGCAACTGGCTAATAAAACCGGGAATGTTCCGTTTAATCATGATGATGAAGAACGGTTTCGAGACTTCGCCGCTTCTATTGGTATTATTCTGGAAAGCTGCCAATCTTTTTATGTAGCCGCTCGTAATCAAAGAGGCGCAACGGCTTTGTTGCGGGCAACTCAGACACTGGGGCAAAGTCTGGATTTAGAAGCAACTTTGCAGATAGTCATGGAGCAAGCTCGAATTTTAATGCAAGCAGACCGCAGCACACTGTTTTTATATCGTAAAGAGATGAGCGAACTCTGGACGAAAGTTGCTGCGGCGGCAGATGGCACAAACTTGATAGAAATCCGCATTCCTGCTAACCGTGGTATTGCTGGCTATGTGGCTTCCACTGGTGAAGCCTTAAATATTTCCGATGCCTATAAAGATCCCCGGTTTGACCCGACTACAGATAGAAAAACTGGGTATGTAACTCGCAATATCTTGTGTTTGCCAGTATTTAATTCGGCAAATGAATTAATTGGCGTTACACAATTAATTAATAAACAACAAAGCAGTTTTACCGCTTCTGATGAAGAGTTTATGCGGGCTTTTAATATTCAGGCAGGAGTTGCCTTAGAAAATGCTCGTCTGTTTGAAAATGTGCTGTTAGAAAAACAGTATCAAAAAGATATTTTACAAAGTCTATCAGATGCGGTGATTTCTACAGATATGGCAGGACGCATTGTTACGATTAATGATGCGGCGCTGGAGTTGCTGGGCTGTTCTATAAAAGATGCTAATAGCAAGAACAACAAGCTTTTATGGGAACAAAATTTGATTGGTCGCCTAGTTTGGGAAGTTGTGCCGATTGAAAATCTCCAAATGCGTTTAGAAGATAGTTTAAAAACTGGAGCTAAACATTATGTGCCAGAGCAAAGTTTGATAGTGGGAATTTCTCAAGTTAAGAGTGAGGAGCGATGCCCTGAGCAGCTCGACAAGCTCACTGTAACATCTGCCGAAGGGTTAGGAGTTAAAAATGAGACTCAAGAATCAAAATTTAGGACTCAGGACGCAATTTTAGCAGTGCGCGATCGCACTAACCCCGATGTGTTCATCCCCTGGAATCTACCCCTCACTTCCCAATCTGAGTTTCTCACTGCTAATGAAGTACAAAAATTAGAACGCAGCACAAATCTAACTGTTAATCCCCTAACTAACCCCGAAGGTGGTGTCCGGGGTGGTTTGGTGGTGTTGGAAGACATCAGCCAGGAAAAACGAATGAAAACTACCATGTCCCGCTATCTAACGCCCCATGTAGCCGAGCAAATTATGGCTTTGGGGGAAGATGCTTTAATGGTGGGTGAGCGCAAGGAAGTAACTATCTTGTTTTCTGATATCCGGGGCTACACCACACTTACAGAAAATCTTGGTGCAGCTGAAGTGGTATTGCTGCTCAATGAGTATTTTGAAACGATGGTGGAGGCGGTTTTTAACTATGAAGGCACTCTTGATAAATTTATTGGTGATGCCTTAATGGCGGTATTTGGTGCGCCGCTACCACTTACAGAAAATCATGCTTGGAGGGCTGTGCAGTCAGCATTAGATATGCGACAACGGTTAGAGGAATTTAACCAGCGACGAATTATCCAGGCGCAGCCACAAATTCATATTGGCATTGGGATTAGTTCTGGGGATGTGGTTTCGGGTAATATTGGTTCCCGCAAACGGATGGATTACACCGTAATTGGAGATGGCGTAAATTTAAGTTCGCGTTTGGAAGCGGTAACTAAAGATTATGGTTGTGATATAATTTTGAGCGATTTTACTTATCAACTTTGCAGCGATCGCATTTGGGTGCGCCAGTTAGATAAAATTCGAGTCAAAGGGAAATACCAGGCAGTTAATATCTACGAGTTAATTGGCGATCGCAGCACCCCTCTAGATGCCAACACTCAAGAATTTTTGTTTCACTATCATACTGGACGCTCGGCTTATTTATCACGCAACTTCTCACAAGCGATCGCCTGTTTTGAAGCCGCCAAATGCATCCAACCCCAAGACCAAGCTGTTGATATCCACCTAGAACGTGCGCGTAGTTACCAACAAACGCCGCCCCCAGAATCCTGGGATGGTGTCTGGACAATGCTTACTAAGTAGTCATTAGTCATTAGTCATTAGTCAGGAGTTAGCAGAGAAGAACTTTCTGTTTGCTCCAATGTCCAATTTTGCACCTCTCTCCTTCAACCTTCAACCTCCCCCTGGTCATTCTGAAACGGATCTTCGCCAATTCTTAGCTCTTTTTTTGAGCGTTTCAACTGTTTCCATAGATCCTTTATTTGTTCGTAAGCTTGACCTGGGGGCAGTTTTCCACCTGTTTCTAAGTTGCAAATGTAGCTTACTCGTTGGGCAAATTCTTGTAGATTTGCATTAAAAACTAAGTTTTCTGGCTTTACCTGACCGTAGTAGCGACCGCGAGGGTAAAGAAAATCATCTTTGTTCACTATATTGTTCTCCCATTTATTCAACTCCCGTTGTGCTTGAATCTCTAAAGCTGAATCATTAGCTACCCTGATTTTTAACTGTCGTCAGACTGCGGTAACTTAAACCATCGAACTCCTTTTCCAATTAATGATGCGGGAATTGGTTGATTTAGATTTTGAGACCAGAAAATAAAGCTTGAAATACTTTTACTGTAAAATTTACAGAAAAAGTTTCTGCTAAAGTGACTAAAGAGAATATTTGACTTCCCTCCCAGTTGTCAATTTATCTCATTTTAATTTATGAATATCTGACTGTAATCAACTTCAGTTTAAACCCTGAGTTAAAATCTATAAAAAATACCCGTATTTTCTCTTAACTATCATTTTTGCAAAAATAATTACAAACTTTTGCGGTTGAAAGTACTTAGGCAAACATACTACGCGTTAAAGCGAATTGTCGTCTGTTAAAAGTTAGAGATTCGATTCCGAATCTTTAGCAACTTTCTGCTGACCAGTGAGCAAAAAGAGGGAAAAAAGAACCAGAGCAGAGTGGGAAGATTTTTCTCTGTGCCTGTCTGCCCTTTTCCCACCTTAGGGGTTCTTGCCATAGATATCTGCCCAATTAAGCGTCTTCCCGCACCCTCCTAAATAATCACCAATGGCTAATAGTTAATAACTAAAGATAAAATGGTGAAGCTTCAAAGGACAGATTTTGTCTATCGCCTAGAACTTTACCTGCCACCATGTCTGTTAATTCCAAGTTATACGAAGGCAAAGCCAAAATTCTCTATACAACAGACGATCCGGAAGTCTTGTTGGCCGATTTTAAAGACGACGCCACGGCGTTTAACGCCCAAAAGCGTGGCAGTATCCAAGAGAAGGGAAAAATTAATTGTAGCATTTCCAGCCAGCTTTTTAAACAGTTGGAGGGTTATGGTATAAAGACTCACTTTATCGACAGCCCTACCCCGAATCAGATGCGGGTGAAGGCAGTAAAGATTTTACCCTTAGAAGTAGTTATCAGAAATATTGCTGCTGGCAGTTTGTGTCAGCAAACGGGGTTACCAGTGGGTACAATTCTAAAACAGCCAATGGTAGAGTTTTATTACAAAAACGATCAGTTAGGAGATCCTTTGCTGACACGCGATCGCCTGTACCTGCTAAAACTCGCTACTCCGGAACAAGTAGACGCAATTACACATCTAGCATTGCAAATCAACGAATTTCTCAATAAATTTTGGCAACGATGCGGCATTACCCTAGTAGACTTCAAACTAGAGTTTGGTTTGGATTCACAGCAGCAGTTGCTCTTGGCAGACGAAATTAGCCCCGACACCTGCCGTTTATGGGATACCGCAGAAGAGGACTCAAACCGCCGGGTAATGGACAAAGACCGCTTTCGCCGGGACTTAGGAAATGTAGAAAATGCCTACCAGGAGGTTTTACAAAGAGTGCTAAAAGCAGTA
Source organism: uncultured Nostoc sp. (assembly GCF_964245575.1). GTDB lineage: Bacteria > Cyanobacteriota > Cyanobacteriia > Cyanobacteriales > Nostocaceae > Nostoc. The sequence continues at coordinate 25,575 of NZ_CAXTNP010000058.1, forward strand.
GAGAGTAATAATTAAGTGGGTAAAAATCAATTAAACTCGTGTGGATTGTCCTTTGTCAGTTGTCCTTTGTTATTCACCAATGACTAAGACTAATGACTATTTGTGATGGTGTGTGTGTGTGGTAGTGAAAAGGAATCATAAGTAAAATGCGTTTATCTCCCATGTTGCTGGCAGCAGTAGCAATTGCAGTCCCTTTGGGCGGTTCATTGAGTGCAAATGCAGAAACCGCCAACAGTTCAAAACAGACAACAGAAGTTTTGACACTAGAAACAAATCAGCAGCCAGAAAAGGACACAGGTCAGGTTGATAGTAAAAGTTTGGAATCTCGACCTAATCCTACAGGGTTTATGGAGGCGGAGAAATCCCGCATTGTCGCAGTTTACCCTGCCAATCCAGCAGCGATGCCTGCGGCAGGCTACGCCGAAGCAACTCCAAAGGTAATCGTGCCAACCTCCACAATGCCAAAAACTGCACAAACCCCTCAAATAGAGCCTAACTCTACTCAACAACCCTCTCCCGCTCCAGACATTCCACCGCCAGAAATTCAACAACCAACGCCTTCCCCAACTCCTGAGACTACTCCAGCCCCAGAAAATGTCATTCCACCGACAACGGAACCTTTATCACCCACAACTCCAGAACCATCTACCGTTCCCGATGTTCCATTCCCAGGTACTCAACAAAGAACACCTGCCCCAAGCCCAGGTGCTATTCCCAGTCCGCAGAATGTTAACCCGCCGACAACTCCGGGAAATACTGAACCCAACACAGCCCCAGAAGCCAATGACCCCCGCGTACTGGTGTCGGAAGTAGTAGTTAGAGCACAGACAGGGCAACTACCACCAGGACTGGAAGACCAAGTTTATAGAGTAATTCGTACCCAACCAGGACGAACGACAACCCGCAGCCAACTGCAAGAAGATATTAACGCCATCTTTGGTACTGGCTTCTTCTCCAACGTGCAAGCAGCGCCAGAAGATACTCCCTTGGGAGTGCGGGTGAGCTTTGTTGTACAGCCTAACCCCATCCTAACCAAAGTAGAAGTGCAAGCCAATCCTGGCACTGGTGTTGCTTCTGTACTCCCAGCTAATACTGTGGATGAAGTATTTCGGGATCAGTATGGCAAAATCCTCAACTTGCGTGACTTGCAGGAAGGCATCAAGCAGTTAAACAAGCGGTATCAAGACCAAGGTTACGTACTAGCTAACGTGATTGGAGCGCCACAAGTCTCTGAAAACGGAGTTGTTACCTTGCAAGTAGCAGAAGGTGTAGTAGAGAATATTAGAGTCCGGTTCCGCAATAAAGATGGTCAGGAGACAGACGAGAAAGGACAACCAATTCGGGGACGGACACAGGATTACATCATTACGCGAGAATTGGAGTTGAAGCCAGGACAAATATTCAATCGCAACACAGTGCAAAAAGACCTACAGCGCGTGTATGGACTGGGACTGTTTGAAGATGTGAATGTCTCCCTTGACCCTGGTACTGACCCTAGCAAGGTGGATGTAGTAGTGAATGTCGCTGAACGCAGCAGTGGTTCTATTGCGGCTGGTGCAGGGATTAGTTCTGCTAGCGGACTTTTTGGAACAGTAAGCTATCAACAGCAAAACCTGAATGGTAGGAACCAAAAACTGGGGGCAGAAGTACAGGTGGGAGAACGGGAACTGTTGTTTGACCTGCGGTTTACAGACCCCTGGATTGCCGGAGATCCTTACCGGACTTCCTACACAACCAATATTTTTCGCCGCAGTTCCATTTCGTTGATCTTTGATGGCCAAGATGAAGATATTAGGACGTTTGACTCAGATAATCCTACTAATACAGATGCTCAGGATCGCCCCCGGATTCTCCGTATAGGTGGTGGTGTCACCTTTACCCGTCCCCTTTCCAGCAATCCTTACAAAACTTCCGTCTGGACTGCCTCAGCAGGTTTACAGTACCAACGAGTTTCTGCACGTGATGCTGATGGCAATCTCAGAAAAACAGGAGCGGTATTTGATGATAACGGCAACCGCATCAGTGACGAAATTCCACTAACCTTGTCTAACGGCGGTCAAGACGATTTACTACTGTTGCAACTGGGGGCACAGCGCGATCTCCGTAATAACCCCCTGCAACCCACTAGCGGTTCTTATCTCCGTTTCGGAGTCGATCAGTCGGTTCCCGTCGGGCTAGGCAACATCTTCCTCACCAGATTTCGGGGAAGCTACAGCCAATATTTACCTATCAAGCTGATTAGCCTCTCCAAAGGCGCACAAACCTTAGCATTTAACCTGCAAGCAGGAACTATCCTTGGTGACTTGCCTCCCTACGAAGCTTTTACCCTTGGGGGTAGCAACTCCGTCCGGGGTTATGAAGAAGGAGCATTAGGTAGTGGACGCTCTTATGTGCAAGCATCAGTTGAGTATCGGTTTCCAGTTTTTTCAGTAGTCAGTGGCGCACTATTTTTTGATCTTGGCAGCGATCTAGGAACTAGTACTAGGGCGGCTGAAGTTTTGAACAAAAATGGTAGTGGCTACGGCTATGGTCTCGGCGTTCGCGTCCAGTCTCCACTGGGGCCAATTCGGATTGACTACGGTATCAACGATGATGGTGATAGCCGAATTAATTTCGGTATTGGCGAAAGGTTTTAACCAGTTAAGAGTTAAAAGTTAGAAGTTAGGAGTTATGAGTTTTAATTCTTCACTCCTCACTCTTGACTCATAACTTTTTTGGATTAGCTTGCTAATTTTGACATTTACCTCAATACTGTTCCGATAAAGGGATTAATGACATTTTCAGGGGAATCTCAGGGATTTTACCAAAACAGACGATGAACAATACTAAAGGAAATATACTGACTTTTGGGCTATGGAACAGCACACTCTAGCAGCCCAAATCACCCAAATAGGGGTGGGATTGCATAGCGGTGTGAGTACCCAGGTGCGGATACTACCAGCTGAGGCGGGAAGTGGACGCTACTTTGTACGGGTAGATTTACCGGATTTGCCGATCATTCCAGCCCAAGTTGCGGCAGTTAGTCACACTGTTCTCTCAACTCAGTTGGGTAAGGGTGAGGTATCCGTCCGCACGGTAGAACATTTGTTGGCAGCGCTTTCGGGTATGGGTGTGGATAATGCCCGGATTGAAATTGATGGCCCAGAAGTTCCACTTTTAGATGGTTCAGCAAGTGTATGGACAGCCAACATTGCCCAAGTTGGCTTAGTATCACAACCCGTTAACAACCAAGTTCCCAAGGCTATTACAGAACCAATATGGGTCTATCAAGGCGATGCCTTTGTATGTGCCCTCCCAGCACCAGAAACCCGCTTTAGTTACGGTATTGATTTTGACCTGCCCGCCATTGGTAATCAATGGCACAGTTGGTCACTAACCACTGAACTAGAAAAAGCTTCTGCTAGCTTTGCTGCGGAAATTGCTCCCGCCCGGACTTTTGGGTTGCTGCATCAAATTGAACACTTACAAAAAACAGGGTTAATTAAAGGTGGCAGTTTGGATAATGCACTCGTTTGTGGGCCAGAAGGCTGGCTAAATCCACCATTAAGATTTGCAAATGAGCCAGTCCGTCATAAAATCTTGGATTTAGTAGGAGATTTAAGTTTACTAGGAAGTTTTCCTATTGCTCATTTCTTAGCGTATAAAGCCAGCCACAATTTACACATTCAACTGGCTCAGAGAATTTTAGATTTTGGATTTTAGATTTTAGATTTTAGATTTGATCTAAAGTTTAAAATTCAGGATTATTAAGGCTTTCGACATACGCTTGCCTACTCAACTTTCAGATGAAAAATCAACTATACGGCCAATGTCAATCCTCACTGAAGTGAATACAATCGATACGACTACACCTACATCTACCGAATCACAGGCTATAAATGAGACTACAATCATATCTGAGATTAAAACAACCTTTACATCTGAAGAAATTCAAAAATTGCTACCCCACCGCTACCCATTTTTACTTGTAGACAAAATAATTGACTACGTTCCAGGTAAAAAAGCTGTTGGTATTAAAAATGTCACTATCAACGAACCCCATTTTCCAGGACATTTCCCCGGACGTCCACTGATGCCAGGGGTGCTAATTGTCGAGGCAATGGCACAAGTTGGCGGCATTGTTCTGACTCAAATGTCTTCGGTAGAAGGCGGACTGTTCGTGTTCGCTGGTATCGATAAAGTCCGCTTTCGCCGCCAGGTCGTACCGGGGGATCAACTAGTAATAACGGTGGAACTGTTATGGGTAAAACAACGTCGTTTCGGTAAGATGCAAGGTCGTGCCGAAGTTGACGGTCAACTTGCTTGTGAAGGGGAATTAATGTTTTCTCTAGTTAATTAAAAGTTTGCTTTCGTGGTATTGGCATAGCCGTGAAATGCCCTTAGTGAATCCTGAAAAAGGATCGCAGTTAAAAAAATCCACAACAGCATCTGAATAATTTCTTGATTTTCGACGCCCTCTTTACGAGACGCACTCACGAACACACTTAACTTGCTTTGCCCGACACTTTCGTTCACTGAAATACTTAACGCTCAACAATGCCAGTCGCCTCAATGGGACGGCAGTCAGTATAACTCTCTTAACCAGGGTAACGCACTGCTTTAAAAACCCCACCCGGCGCTGGCTTATCAAGACAGTTCTGGAGATTCACCCTTGAAAACGCTAATTCATCCAACTGCTGTAATTCATCCGAAATCGGAACTCCACCATACAGTGCAAGTCGGTGCCTATGCTGTGATTGGAGAGCATGTCAAAGTGGGCCCTGAAACAATAATCGGCGCTCATGCCGTGCTAGAGGGGCCTTGTGAAATTGGGGCGCAAAATCAGATTTTTACAGGTGCAGCCATCGGCATGGAACCCCAGGATCTCAAGTTTGTGGGAGAACCAACCTGGGTCAAAATTGGTGATAACAACTTGATTCGTGAGTACGTTACCATTAACCGCGCTACTGGTGCTGGTGAAGCAACGGTAATTGGCGATGGAAACCTACTGATGGCCTATGTCCATGTGGCTCATAACTGCGTGATTGAAGACCAGGTAGTGATTGCTAACTCTGTGGCGTTGGCAGGTCATGTCCATATAGAGTCACGCGCTAGGCTAAGTGGGGTTTTAGGTGTCCATCAATTTGTACATATTGGTAGACAAGCAATGGTGGGAGGCATGGCACGGATTGACCGGGATGTGGCCCCATATATGCTAGTGGAGGGAAATCCAGCGCGGGTACGAACCCTCAACCTTGTCGGACTTAAACGGTCTGGTATGGACTCTACAGATTTGCAAATGCTGAAAAAAGCCTTCCGCATTCTCTACCGTTCTGATTTGCCCTTTAAGGATGCTTTAGAACAGTTGGAATTGTTAGGGGATAGTGAACAGTTGCAGCATCTGCGACGTTTTCTGCTACTTTCTCAAATGCCAGGAAGGCGTGGTTTGATTCCCGGTAGGGGGAGAAAAAGCGTGAGTGATGAATCGTGAATTATGAGTTAGGAGTTAGGAGTTAGGAGTTAGGAGTTAGGAGTTGATGAATTTAATTTTTAACTCCTGACTTTTAACTCCTCACTCCTAACTATTCATTCCTAACTCCTAACTCTTAATTTTTACTAATTACCAATTATTAAATGCGGATATTTATCAGTACTGGCGAAGTATCTGGCGATTTACAAGGGTCGTTGCTAATTACAGCACTGAAGCGTCAAGCTGTGGCGATTGGGTTGGAATTAGAGATTGTGGCGCTGGGTGGCGAAAAAATGGTGGAGGCTGGGGCAATTCTGTTGGGAAATACCAGTAGTATTGGCTCAATGGGTATTCTAGAAGGACTGCCTTATATTTTACCGACTCTCCAGGTGCAACGTCAGGCGATCGCTTTCTTAAAACAAAATCCACCTGACTTGGTGGTGCTGATCGATTATATGACTCCCAATTTGGAAATTGGGACTTATATGAAACAGCAGTTACCACATGTGCCTGTGGTGTATTACATTGCTCCCCAAGAGTGGGCTTGGTCAATAAGTTTGCGTAGAACTAACCGGATTATTGGTTTTACAGATAAGCTGTTGGCAATTTTCCCACAAGAAGCCTGTTACTTTCGCGATAAAGGGGCAAAAGTTAGTTGGGTAGGGCATCCTTTGGTTGACCGAATGCAAGATGCTCCTAGTCGCCAAGCAGCCCGTGCAACACTGGGGATTGCACCAGAACAAATTGCGATCGCACTCCTCCCCGCCTCTCGCCGCCAAGAACTAAAATATCTTTTACCAGTAATTTTTCAAGCCGCCCAAACTATTCAAGCGAAATTACCTGAAGTTCATTTTTGGATTCCCCTATCTCTGGAAGTCTATAGACAGCCAATTGAGCAGGCTATTGAGCGTTACGGTTTACGGGCGACAATTATATCAGGTCAACAAATGGAAGTTTTTGCTGCTGCTGATTTAGCCATTAGTAAATCTGGTACTGTCAATTTAGAACTTGCTCTGTTAAACGTGCCGCAAGTTGTAGTTTACCGCTTAAGTTCCCTGACTGCTTGGATAGCTCGTAAAATCCTCAAAGGTTCTATCAGCTTTGCATCACCAGCCAATTTAGTAGTGATGAAGCCGATTGTGCCAGAATTTTTACAAGAGCAAGCCACACCAGAGAATATTATCCAAGCAGCGATGGAACTGCTACTCAATCCCAGTCGCAGAGAGCAAACTTTAGCAGATTATAAAGAAATGCGGCAAAGTTTAGGAGAAGTTGGGGTGTGCGATCGGGTTGCTCAAGAAATTTTGCAAATGGTGCTGGGGAGTAGGGAGTAGGGACTGGGGAC
>NZ_CAXTNP010000059.1:0-32317 GCF_964245575.1 uncultured Nostoc sp.
CCTGAAAACTTTGCTGACTTTATAAATAACCTTTAATTCGCAATGTTTAATTGCGAATAAGAGGTTATTTATATATTTATTTATTTTTGTAATTTGTGATGCTCCCTATTAAGGCAATCATTTAATTTTTCAGATAAAATTAAGACATGGGGTAATGACATGATACTATCGTGAGAACCAGGAGTTTTGTAAATTTCTATTCCACCCGCAGCTAGTTCTTTCCATTTATCCATGAGATAATACTCTTGGGCAGGTCTTTCTATTGCCCAAAATAGGCTTATTTTGCCATTATAATTCTTTGCAATATAAGCTCTTTGCGCTTTAATATTAGCATCTCGAACAGCTAAATCTAGCACAGAAATAGGTAAAGGTAATTGCATCTTCAGATGAAGTTTGTAAACAATTTCCCTGAGAAAATTTTGCAATCTGTAATTGACCCGATCAACAAAAAACATAATTTGCTGTTTTGGTTCTAATCTAACAATATGACTAGTATTCCTTTTTATTATGTCTTGCCCATTAATTAAGAAATGACTGAAACGCTTTTTAAATTTCTCCACGAAAGACCGTTTGATATTTCCACCTGTTTTTACTTGGGGAGGGTAACAATCAAATAAAGCTAGCAATTCTACCTTTTCCCCTTGTGTTTCAAGTTGCCTAGCCATTTCAAATGCTACCGTACCCCCTAGACACCAGCCACCCAAGAAATAAGGGCCTTGAGGTTGAATAGTACGTATTTCTTTGATATAGTGGGCTGCCATATCTTCTATGCGAGTATAAGGAGCCTGTTTTTTATCTAAACCCTGTGCTTGTAGCCCATAAACTGGCTGATCTAAATCTAAATTACCCAGTAATGTACGGCTGTGAAAAAGATTTCCGTATAGTGAATGAATATAGAAAAAAGGTAGTTTAGATCCCTGTAGTTGAATAGGAATTAATGAAGACCAACAGGTTGAGCATCCTTGTTTGCGGAGAATATTAGTTAGTTGCTCAATAGTAGGAGCTTGAAAGAGAATAGCTGTAGGTAGATTTTGACCAAATATCTTATTAATTTGAGAAAACAGACGTATTGCAAGTAATGAATGTCCTCCCAAATCAAAAAAATTATCTTTTATGCTAATAGGATAAATGTTTAAAACATTTTCCCAAATTTTAGTTAACTGAAGTTGTAATGGATCTTCTGCTGTAGCAAAAGTTTTTTCTATTTCAACATTAGTTAAATTATCTACAGGTAAAGCTTTACGATCAACTTTGCCATTAGTATTAAGTGGCAAAGTATCCAGTATAACAAAGACTGAGGGAACCATGTAATTCGGTAGCTTCATCTGCAAGAAATTACGTAATTCTGCGATCGCAATTTTCTGCTCTGAATTAGGAACTACATAACCAACTAAGCGTTTTTCTCCAGGAACAATTTCTGGCGCTATGACTACAGCCTGCTTTACCCCCGGATATTGGGCTAGGGCTAACTCTACCTCACCCAATTCGATGCGGAAACCACGAATTTTAACTTGGTCATCAATCCGTTGTAGATACTCAAGATTCCCATCAGCGCGATAGCGAACTAAATCCCCTGTTCTGTAAAGTCGAACATTCGGCTCTTGGCTAAACGGGTTGGAGATAAATTTTTCTTTAGTAAGTTCAGGTCGATTCAAATAACCTAGCGTTACACCAACACCGCCGATATACATTTCACCAGGAACTCCTACAGGCACAGGCTGCAAACAGCTATCCAACAGATAAATTTGAGTATTGGCAATGGACTGACCAATTAGAGGAATTGCATCTTTTGGAATCGAATAGCACGTAGACCAGACTGTTGTTTCAGTTGGGCCGTACATATTCCAGACACTCTGGGTACGATTCACCAATTCCTTGGCTAAACCTGGTGACAAAGTTTCCCCGCCACAAAGAATCTTTAGATGTTGAGAACCTTGCCATCCAGCAGCTAGCAGCAGTTGCCAGGTTGCAGGAGTAGCCTGCATAACTGTTGCTTGGGAATGGTTGAGAGTTGTGAGCAGTTTCTCTCCATCTGTAGCGACTTCACGGCTGACTATAAAAGTAGTTGCCCCCACAATTAACGGCAAGAATATTTCCAGAACAGCAATATCAAAAGAGAGTGTGGTGACGGATAGTAGAATATCTTGCTGAGTTAAGCCTGGTCGCTCACGCATACTTGTTAAAAGGTTAACAACGCTTCGGTGAGGAACTTTTACTCCTTTAGGTATTCCTGTAGAGCCGGAAGTGTAAATTACATAAGCAAGATTTTCAGGTGTTGTATCTTTGCAACAGAGCAGGTTTTCTTGACTCTGCTCAATAATAAACTGAAAATCAGCATCAATTTCTACTAACTTAGCGGTATGTTTGGGCAAAAACTCTACAAGCCGATGTTGAGTTAATAATATCTTCGCTTGCGAGTCTTCCAGCATAAATGCCACACGCGCTTCTGGATGGTTTGGATCTAGCGGTAGATAAGCTGCACCAGCTTTGAGAATGCCTAATACCCCCACTACCATTTCTAAAGAACGGTCTAGACAAATTCCTACTAGCTCGTTAGTTTGAACTCCCAACGATCGCAGATAATGAGCTAATTGATTGGCACGACTATTGAGTTCACGGTAGGTAAATTGTTCGTTTCCAAATACTACTGCTACAGCATCGGGTGTACTTTCGACCTGTGCCTCAATCAGTTGATGAATGCAAGCCTGTTTCGGATAGTCGGTTTCAGTATTGTTCCACTCTACAAGTAACTGCTGCCGTTCGGCTGGCGTTAATAGCGGTAATTCCGAGATGCGTTGCTCTGGGTTGGCAAGAATACCTTCTAGTAAAGTTTGGAAATGTCCAAGCATCCGAGCGATCGCGGCTTCATCGAATAGGTCAGTATTGTATTCAAAGGAAGCTCTCAATCCTTTGCCTGTATCCCGCATCACCAGGGTTAAATCTAATTTTGCCGTGCCACTATGGGTGTATCCAAAGGTGGAGGCAATTTTCAAACCTGCTACTTCTCGTTCTGCCCCCTTTGTCCAAGGGGGATTCATGGCAAACATTACTTGAAACAGTGGTGAATGACTGCGATCGCGTTCCGGCTTAAGTTCTTCCACCAGTTTTTCAAAAGGTAAATCTTGGTGATCATAAGCACCTAAAGCTACCTGGCGCACTTGATTGAGTATCTCCCGAAAACTGGGATTGCCAGAAAGGTCAGTCCGCATTACCAAGGTATTGACAAATAAACCCATCAATCCTTCAGTTTCTACCTGGTTGCGACCGGCAATTGGGGAGCCAACAAGAATATCCTCTTGTCCTGTATAGCGATGGAGCAATACCTTGAAGGCTGCTAATAAAGTCATGAATAGTGTTACCCCTGACTGCTGACTCAAAGCCTTGAGGGCATCAGTCAACGCCTGCGGTAGCATCTGGCGACATATTTCGCCTGAGTAAGTTTGCACGGGTGGCCGTGGGCGATCGCTGGGCAGTTCTAATATAGGTAGGTTGCCACTTAACTGCTGCTTCCAATAATCCAGCTGAGATTCTAGAACTGCACCTTGCAGCCACTGACGCTGCCAGTGAACGAAGTCAGTATACTGGATAGATAATTCCAGCAGTGGCGAGGGTTTGCCAGCAGCAAAGGCTTCATAAAGTGCTGTGAGTTCTTGAAAGAAAACCTCTGAAGACCAGCCATCCGCAATAATATGATGCAGAATCAGGAGCAGCACATGCTCCTTTTCAGCTAGGCGTAGCAGTTTAAAGCGAAACAATGGCCCTTGCACCAGATCGAAGGGTTGTTGAGCTTCTTGGGCAGCTAGTCTTTTATCCTCAATTTCCCGTTGTTCTAGAGGCAACTGACTCAGATCGACAAGCGGCAGATTCAGGATTATATCTGGAGATATGACTTGGCTAGGCTGCCCATCTATGGATGTAAAGGTAACTCGTAAGATTTCGTGGCGGCGGACAATTTCGACTAGACATTGCTCCAGTAGTGCAACATTAAGTGAACCTGTGAGCCGATAGGCTAGGGGTATATTGTAAACAGAATTACCAGGATCAAATTGCTCTAAAATCCATAAACGTTGTTGAGCAAAGGAAAGAGGTAGTTTGCCATCTCTAATGTTAGGTAATATCCGGGGAAGATTGTTACTACCAGCTGAGTTAGCCTGGAGTAAAAATTCTATTATTTCGGCTTTCCGTTCTCGCATATGTGCCAGCAAATCTGGTGTCAGGCTCTCCTTAGCGGCTCGATAGCGCAGGCTACCGCCTTCGACCCATAATTTCACATCTAGATGACGTAGTTTTGATAAAAACTCATGAATGGTTTTCATAGTTGTCCCTCTTCGTAATCGCTCATAGTCTCAATTTGAGAAGCTTGGGAATTTTGCGCTGCCCATTGCAGTGTTTCAACTCGTTCAGCTAGATCAGCTACAGTTGGTACTTCAAATAAGTTAAGTAAAGGTATTTCTACTTGAAAGGTTTGACGCAACCTTGAAGTGACTTGAATCGCCAGTACTGAATGTCCCCCTAGCTCAAAGAAGTTGTCGTGAATGCCGATATTTTCTAAATTGAGGACTTGTGCCCAAATGCCAGCAATCTGCTGTTCAACCAAGGTGCGAGGTGCAACATAACCCTCCGCCAGTTCTGGACGAGCAAAATCCGGTATTGGTAGAGCCTTCCGATCCACTTTGCCATTCGGAGTAAGAGGCATCGCATCCAGTGTCACAAAGGTAGCAGGTACCATATAAATTGGTAACTTTTCCTTCAAGAACTGGCGTAATTGTGGGATTAGTTGATTATTTGCAGCCTGTTTTTGCATGGGGCTATTGGCATAAGCACTCCACAAGTGAGGTCTTATTTGATTAACTGTCTGTGAATCAATGACTACAGTCTGTGCTTCTTTGAGAGAAATTCGTGTAAAAACAGCCTCAAAGTAGCCATCTTTAGCAGCATTTGAGCATCTGATGTCTACGTCGTAGGGTAAAATTTCACCCAATGCCCAGAGATTTTCTGGATCGATACCTGCTGGTAGCTTTTCCAATGCTTTAATCACATCTGCAACAGTTTCTAACTGGCTGTCTGCTTTCAGTAACGCCAAAGCTTGAACTTCTTTCTGAATTCGAGCGTTCGGAATTTTTTTGATGCAATAATAATCTGGCTGAGTTTCTTCTAGAATTTGCTGCACATCTCCTACTGTCAAGTTTTCATCTAGCCAGTCATGCCATGTTACTTCAATAGTTGTTGTTGCTTCTGCTTCAATGGAAAGAAATACATCATAGTGAAACTGGGTTGTTTCATTCCAAATATGACCACGACGCAGCTTGATGTCAACATGTCTAATCACCGGAATATACTGTTTTAGAGCATAAAAAAAATCAGGATCAACAACTAGTTCATCTTCATTCCGAACTCGATTTTCAGCAATGTTTATCAATTTCTCTACTGGCATTGATGAGGATGAATTTTTTAACTGTTCACCAGTATGATAAGCTTCCAATAGTCCATAACTCTGGACATCACCAATATAAATCCAACCCCCTGGTTTGACTGCCTCAATAGCATTTTTTAAAACTTGCAGTAAATAGTTAATATCTGGAAAATATTGTACAACCGAGTGAATAATCACTGTATCAAAGGAAGCTGGCTCAATTCCTTGAAAATTATCTGCTGCTCGGTGGTCAAGGACAATTTCTGATAATTTTTTCTCAGATATTCGCAGTTGCTTATCTAATTCTTGCAATGCTGAGGCAGCATAATCTGTACCAAAGTAATATGTACATTTTGAAGCAATTTCTAGTAGAATTTGACCCGTTCCACAACCAATTTCCATCACTCGATTGGGTTGCAGACCGAGAATCCGTTTTATAGTTTGGTCTAGCCACTCTAGGACTTGCTCTTCAAAATTATCTTGATTACTTAATTGCTTAATAATGGCAGCATCACCTAATGTTTTGTCTTGTAAAGATTCTGGTGAGGCGTTATTTAAACCTGATTCATATAGTAAATCCCACCTTTGATTCCAAGCTTGGATATGTTGACTACTGCTAGTAGAATCTGCTGAAGACTCAACTTCTGATGGTGTTATTGGAACTAGATAACCGACAAAAGTTTTCTCATCTGGGATATCTTCTCGGACAACAACGACGGCTTCTTTCACAGCAGGATGTTGAGCCATCACCGTTTCAATTTCACCCAATTCAATCCGAAAACCGCGAAGTTTTAACTGATTGTCAATTCGTTGCAGATACTCAAGATTGCCATCGGGGCGATAACGAACTAAATCACCTGTTTTATAGAGTCGAGCATGAAATTCTTGGCTGAATGGGTTAGAAATAAACCTTTCTGTAGTTAGCTCAGGTCTATTTAAATAACCCAGCGCTACACCTGCACCACCAATATAAAGTTCACCAGGAACTCCCACAGGTACGCGCTGCTGGTAGGCATCCAATAGATAAATTTCAGTATTGGCAATGGGCTGACCAATTAGGGGGATTCCATCTGCTTGAATCTGATAGCAAGTAGACCAGATTGTGGTTTCGGTTGGCCCGTACATATTCCAGACACTGTGGGCACGATTCACCAGTTCCTTGGCTAAAGTAGGTGGTAATGCTTCGCCACCGCACAGAATCTTGAGTTGTTTTGAACCTTGCCAGCCAGCCGCCAGCAGCAATCGCCAGGTTGCAGGAGTGGCCTGCATGACTGTTGCTCCTGAATGGATAAGAGTTTTGAGCAGTTTCTCCCCATCCGTAGCTACCTCACGGCTAACTATCAGAGTAGTTGCCCCGACGATTAACGGCAAGAATATTTCCAGAACGGCAATATCAAAGGAAAGAGTTGTGACAGATAACAAAACATCTTGCTGCGTCAACCCTGGTTGCTGACGCATACTTTCCAGCAGGTTGACAACATTTTGGTGAGAAACTTTTACTCCTTTGGGGGTTCCTGTGGAGCCGGAAGTGTAGATGACGTAAGCTAGATTCTTAGCAGTTGCTAGGTAAGGGGGTTTGTGAATTGGGTAATGGGCAATTTTTTCTGCATCTGTATCCAAACAAACTACCTTTACCTGATTCTCTGGCAATAAATTAAGTAGGTTGGCTTGGGTAAGTAACACAGAGACTTGAGCATCATTAAGCATGAATGTCAAGCGTTCTTTGGGATAGCTGGGGTCTAAGGGGACATAAGCACCACCTGCCTTAAGTACAGCTAGCAGAGCGATCGCTATTTCTGTTGACCGTTCCAAGGAGATACCAACTAGCACTCCCGGCTTCACTCCCAAGGTTTGGAGATGATGAGCAAGCTGATTGGCACGCCAGTCAAGTTCCAGATAAGTCAGTTGTTGATTTTGAAAGACAACAGCGATCGCATCTGGTGTTCGCTCAACTTGAGTTTCAAATAGCTGGTGAATAAATTTATCTTCAGGATAAGCTATTTGAGTATTATTCCATGCTGCTAATAACTGTTGTTCAGTTGTTGGCAAGATTGGCAACTTGGCAATAATTTGATTGGGATTAGCAACTATACCCGCTAAGAGAGTCTCAAACTCTGCCATCCGACGACGGATAGTATCAGCATCAAATAAATTGGTGTTGTACTGACATTCCAGGGTAAGCTGACCACGCAATTCCGTAGCATTAATAAACAATTCAAAATTCTCAAAGGCGCGAGGATTAGAGAAAAACTCTACCTCCAACCCTGCAAATGGCAAACTGTTTCCGTCCAAGCCCTGATCGATATTAAACGTGATTGGTACTAAGGGAATACGGCTAGAATCCCGTGGAAACACTAATTTTTTGATCAGACTGCCAAAGGTAAATTGTTGGTGGTCGTAGGCATTTAATACAGCCGATCGCCGCATTTGTAAGTAGTCACTAAAGGATTTTTCTCCATTGATTCGGCTACGCAATGGTAGCAAATTAACGCAGTGACCTACGAGATTATATTGTCCTAAAGCAGCTTGTCCGGCGGCGGAAATACCTACAACCAAGTCGTTCTGTCCTGTCAGGCGGTGGAGCCACACCTCGAATCCTGACAAGATGGTAGTCATAAAACTACAACCAAGTTTTGTTCCTAGTTGTTTGAGGTTAGCAACTAGTTCGGGATTTAAACGCCAATCTTCACGGGCGGCGTTAAAGGTTCTAAATAATGGACGAGGGCGATCACTGGGAAAATCCAGTACAGGCACAGTATCAGAGAATTGATCTAACCAGTATTGTTCTATAGCGATCGCTTCTGGACTTTGAGCCTCTTCTTCCTGCAAGATCGCATATTCACTGAAGCAGTCTGGTTCTTCCAATTCCGGAACAATACCCTGTTGCAAGCCAGAATACAGTTTACCCACATCTGGCATCAACACCGCCCATGACCAACCATCGCAAATAATGTGATGGGCAGTCAAAATGGCTAGATGTTCTTGCGGATGCAATTTGACAATTTTTGCCCTAAATAGAGGGCCATGTTCTAAATCAAAAGGTTGTTTTACCTCTTGTTGCAAGATAGTAGCTATTTTTGTATCTTGCTCCTGTGGCTCCAGTCCAGAAAGATTGATGATGGGAATTTCTATTCTTAGAGAAGCAACTATGCAGAGTGTATTGCCATCTGTGCTAAAGGTTGTCCGTAGCGCTTCATGACGTTGGACTAACTGTTGCACAGCAGATTGGAGAGCTTCTACATTAAGGTTTCCTTTTAGTCGCAGAGATTGGGATTCGTTATAAGCACAATTGGCACTGTCTCCCATTTGCACAGAAGCCCAAATTTCTTTTTGAGATTCGGTTGTAGGGGCAGTTAATAATAATTCTCCACCGGAAAATGGATCGAAATCAACAGATGTTAATACAGATTGTGAATTTAAGGGTAATAAAGTCATAAAAAAACTTTTGACGTTCTAGCTTTTTTTTAATTGTTCAAAATTGGGGATATGTTAGCTGAATGGGACTAGCGATGAAACAAACTACTTACCTTCAATACTGATTTTTCCAACCCATTCAACCTTTTTACCCCTGAACGTAATAACTCAAATTTGTTTTTTGGTTGACGCTTAGATAAGATTCCCAGTGCCAATATTTTGGCATAATCTTTGATTGCAGATTGACCAGGTGGGGTCGGTTCTAAACCTAACTTTCGGAGGTAATGGTTAATTTGATAAACCCTTGCTTGTAAATCAAATGACCGCATACAAAAATTGATGCTAAGAGAAACAGAAACATTACTACCGTTTTTAACCCAATGAGGTGCTAGGACTGGATGGTGAACTGCCTTACCTGGAGTTAAATGATAAACGCTAGCTTTTGTTTGTTTTTCCTGTGTGTAATTTGCTGAATCCAACTGTCCAATGTAATATTGTTCAATTTCTTTCTCAGTCAGAACTGAGCGATCGCGTGGATTGAAGAGATTGACATCCTTATCACCATGAATCTGAAATAAGAAGTTTGACTCATGGTCAATATGGTAAGGAGTAATTGAATGGGGAGAGGCGATAAAGATGTAAGCATCCAGCCAAGTGATTTCTTTTCGTAAAGGTACGCCTGTCAGTTCTTCCAGTTCAACTACAATCTGGTTTAGGAGGGTGTTGTATTCCGGGTCAAGCTGGACGCTTTTAAGCAATATCCAAGAACCTGATTCTTCAATGCGGGCGATCGCTGACAAAACTTGATCTTTACGCGGTACTTGTGACCATTTTAGGTTGACTGGGATTTGGCCTACTTGACAAGCAACCTTTGCAGGTTCACCTTTACCCAAAATAGTATTGGCCAGTTCAACCAAGCGGGGAATCTCAAATAAGGGATGTCCTGCAAGGTTGTGCGAAAACATAAAAGATGAAAGGTTGAATTCCTTACGAAATTGTGGTGTGTCAGTCTTAATAATGGTCGAAGGAAATTTCGGCGCGGGAGCAAGCAAATCTAGCTGCTCATAAGATGAATTTGCTAGTGACATATCAATTTTTCACTAAATATTTACTATCCCCACTTCAGGAAACACTGGCAACTTGTAGATATTTGCCGGGTCGCTCGGTATCGGGAATATACCAGGCGGGGTTCCCTTGGGGATCTCGTCCTAATTTGGCATCAGGTTGCGGAGGACGATTACGTAGGCTGTTATTGGTGATTTCTGCTCCATTGCGATCGTAGTTTGTTACTTCTATAGACGGTGCAGACAAGAAGCCAGCAGACTGCATTTCGGCAATACTTTCTTTAAAGGCTGCCATTACGAAATCTAGATCGGCTTCGGAATGGGCTGTCGTCAAGAAGCAAGGACGATGATCCCAAGTATGTACTCCCTTATCCCGCAGCAAGTAAAACAGTAAATCTCCGTAAGGAAACTCTGGTGCAGATTTCACCATAAACAGTGAACCGAAATTATAAGCTGTAAACGGAGCCTGAACTTGCTGGAAATAGCCCATAAGTTCCGTTACGAACTTATCAGTTCTTGCATTGAGATTTTGCTGCAAGCTGGGGCCACAATAGAGCAAATGCTGAAGTACTGCTTTCGCGGCGGCTAATGCTAAAGGATGGCGGACAAATGTACCGGCAAAGTATGTCACGCCTACCTCTGGAACAGAGTCATCGCCAAACTGCCAAAACCCACCATCTAGAGCATCCATATATTGTGATTTGCCAGCAATGACTCCAATTGGTAGCCCTCCGCCCACAATCTTACCGTAGGTTGCTATATCAGCTTTTATACCGAAATGTGCCTGAGCGCCACCTGGATGAATTCTGAATCCGGTAACGATTTCATCAAAAATCAGGGCAATACCAGCTTCCTGGGTGAAATCACGCAGTTGCTGGAGGAATTCTTTGGGCTGGTATTCAGGGCGACGGCTTTGCACAGATTCCACCATCACTGCTGCTAACTCATCAGCCCGATTTCTGAGGATTTCTATAGCCTCAGGCGAATCGTAGTCCACCACCAAAATGTTCTCTACCATTTCCGGTGGGATACCAGGAGCAGCCGGAATTGACCGGAGTTTGTTTGTACCCCGAACAATTACTTCATCCAAAATACCGTGATAAGCTCCAGAAAAGATGGCGATTAAGTTACGCCCTGTAATTGTGCGTGCCATCCGCATCGCTCCCAGCACTGCTTCTGAACCTGTGTTGCAAAAGGCTGCTCGATCAAAGTTGGTCAACTCACACATTAGCTTTGCCACTTCTCCAACTAAGGGAGTTTGTGGGCCAATTTCCATGCCGAGTTTGAGTTGTGCTTCAATTGCTTCGGTAATGAAAGGTGGCGACCAACCAAACAAATTCAAGCCAAAGCCATTGCTTAAATCGACATATTCATTGCCATCAACATCCCAAAGTTTAGAACCTGATGAACGAGACGCCACGATGGGATAAACCATTTCTTTCATCGTTGGGTTAAACCCGGAAACAGTTCTAGGATCTGCCAAGTAAGGGCGATGAGTTTGAGTATATTCTTTGGATTTTTGAGTCCGTTTTGTATATCTTTGGATAATTTTGTCTAGATAAGTGCGTTGTTGTGCTGTCAGAGTTTTAGTCTGGGTCTTTTCAATTCGAGCCGCCGCACCAAATGCCTTTTTAGCACCATTTGACTCAATATCTACCGATGCTTGTGATTCTTTGCTCGTTTGGGTAGCTGGGATAGATACAGCATTTGGTGGTTTGACATGATTATTTTGAGATGTCGCCGCAGGTACAACTGGAATTGTTGGAGATTGACTGCTATTACCCAATAGTGCCAATTGCTGGCTCATGATTTGTAGCTGCTGATTAATCACACTTTCTAGGACGCTACTAGATGCAGCAGGTTGGGGAGAAATCTGAGGTGCAGATCCATTTGTATGAACTTCATGCACTAGCAAAGTGGGTGATGTGGTTGCAGGTGCTGGTAATGCTGCTTCTAGAGTTGGTTCTGCAACGGTTTCTGTTAATCCTAATACGGATAAAGTTTCGGCAGACAAGGCTGAATTGATAAAGTCAGCCAGTGTTCCCAAATTCGGGTAAATTTCTAGTAACTGCCTAAGTGTTACCTTGACTTGAAACTTTTTCTTCAAAGCTAACCCGACTTGCGTCAGAGATAAGGAATCTAATCCCATTTCTAAAAACGTTGTCAAGTCGTCAACACTCGCGATTTCCAATCCGGATGTTTCTTCGATAATTTCTTTGAGCAGGGGAATGAGCTTTTGCTGAGGGGATGTTGTCATAATTTGGGTCTTTTCTAATAACTGGGGGTTTGGAAGTTTGGGATTTACTGCACGATTGGGATGAGGTAAAGGATCAATCCAGAAGCGTTGGCGTTCAAAGGGATAAGTAGGTAGAGGAATTCGTTGTCGCGTTTCCCTTTGATAGAAGTTGCTCCAGTTAATAGATACTCCTGCTAACCACAGTTGTCCTACTGCCTTGAGTAATGCCGTCCATTCGGCTTCGTTCTGGGCGTTATCACCCAGAGAAGGAATCGCTATCTGTTGTTTAATATCTTTTGCTTGTTGGCGAGCTAAGGTCGTAGTTGTGATTCGCGGCCCCACCTCTAACAGTAGGCGTTCTGGTTGCTGCCATAAGGTTTGTACGCCCTCTGCAAATCGCACAGTCTGACGTAGATGTGTAGCCCAATACATCGGATCGGTTGCTTGCTGGGCTGTAATCCAGTTGGCGGTAACTGTGGATACAAAGGGAATTTGGGGTGGCGATAATTTAACTTTCCCAACTACCTCAGCAAAGGGGGCAATGATACTATCCATCATTGGGGAATGGAAAGCATGGGAGGTGTGTAAATGGCGACAGACAATTTCTTCGCTTTCAAGTTGTTTTTGCAGAGCTGCGATCGCCTCTGTGGGGCCAGAAACTACACACAGGGAAGGGCTATTAATTGCGGCGATCGCTAGTTCTGCACTCAATCGCGGCTCTAACTCTTTGGCTGGTAGGCGCACTGAGAGCATAGCCCCTGCTGGTAACTCCCACATTAAGCGACCGCGATTTGCAACCAACATCAGCGCATCTTCTAAGGTAAATACACCCGCAATACAAGCAGCGACAAATTCACCAATGCTGTGACCAATCATGGCTTGGGGCTTGACTCCCCAACTTTGCCACAGTTGCGCTAAGGCATATTCAATCACAAATAATGCTGGTTGGGTAAAGCAGGTTTGCCGCAGGGAGATAGCCGCAGTTTCGCGATCGCTTGGTGCGGGATACATGATTTCTCGTAAATCCCTGCCCAACAAAGGTTTAAGGATTTTAGCACATCGATCTACTACCTCCTGAAATACAAGTTCGCGGTTGTAGAGATTCAGTCCCATGTTCACATATTGCGATCCTTGTCCGGGGAACATGAAGACAATAGGTGGATTACGGATTTCTGTATGATGAGTATTTACTTGATTTGGATCTAAAGATTGCAGGACTGCGATCGCATCTGTTATATCGTGACAAACTATACTGCGTCGGTAGTTAAAAGCTTTGCGCCCTCGCTGTAAAGTATAAGCTACATCAGCTAAGTTAATTTCGGCATTGTACTGTAAATGCTGCTGTAAATTCGCTGTTGCAGCCTCTAAAGCTTGACTAGTTTTTGCCGAGAGTAACAATAGCTGCTGTGGGCGCGAAGCACCGGAATTTTGGATTTGTGGCGCTTCTTCTAACACTATATGAGCATTAGTGCCCCCGACACCAAAAGAACTCACCCCGGCTCGTCGCAAAGTTTCACCCTCTGACCATTGGGCTAGTTTGGTATTTACATAAAAGGGGCTGTTGGCAAAGTCAATCTTGGCGTTGGAAGCCTCAAAATTTAAGCTAGGGGGAATCTTTTTATAATGCAGAGCCAGAGCAGTTTTAATTAACCCTGCTACCCCAGCCGCAGCAACTAAATGTCCGACATTGCTTTTAAGAGAGCCGATGGCGCAAAATTGTTTTGCGTCTGTATGCACACGAAATGCTTGCGTCAGCGCTTCAATTTCAATGGGGTCGCCTAAAGGTGTAGCTGTACCGTGGGCTTCAATATAAGAAATAGTTTCCGGGTGAAAGTTGGCATAAGCTTGTGCCATTGCAATGGCCTCTGCTTGTCCATCTACGCTGGGAGCCGTAAAACTCACCTTATCAGCCCCGTCATTATTGATACCAGAACCTCGAATTACAGCATAGATGCGATCGCCATCATTGAGTGCATCTTCTAAACGTTTGAGGACAACCAGTCCTGCGCCATTGTTGAACATTGTGCCCTGAGCGCTGGCATCAAAGGGGCGACAATGCCCGTCCCCAGACAACATACTACCTTCTTGAGCCACATAACCGCTATTTTGGGGTGTAGTCATAGATACACCACCAGACAAAGCCAAATCACACTGATAGCTGGTTAAGGCTTGGCAAGCTTGAATGACTGCTACCAAAGAAGTGGAACAGGCTGTATTGACGCTGACAGCTGGGCCTTTGAGGTTGAGCTTGTAAGCAGCACGAGTGGTTAAAAAGTCTTTTTCATTGGCTAACATTGTTTGGAACTCACCGATGCGATCGACAATTTCCATGCGTCCAGAAATGTGGTTAGCAAAATAAGTATTTTGACCGCAACCAGCGTACAAACCAATTAAACCCTCAAAAGACTCTGATTCATAACCAGCATTTTCTAAGGCTTCATAAACTAACTCTAGGAAAACTCTACACTGTGGATCCATAACTACAGCTTCTAGCGGATTAATGCCAAAGAAAGCAGCATCAAAAGTTTCTCCCCCAGAAATGATTCCTCTAGCTTTCACGTAGCTAGGATCTTTGCAAAGGTTCGGGTCAATACTAGGGTCTAGGTCTTCATCTTGAAAAAAAGTCGTTGATTCTAATCCTTCACACAGATTGCGCCAAAACTCATCGACATTTCCAGCACCAGGAAATCTTCCTACCATGCCAATAATGGCAACACCATCAATAGGATCTTGGTTATCGGACGCTTGCATATTTACCATTGCTTAAACACCTTGTTGATGATTACGGCGACGAGTACGAGCTGCTTGTTGACGTTGGGCGCGATTTTGCAGCTTGTTAGAAGATGGTTGACTGTTCTGATTTGAATGCAAATAGTTTGCTAAAGAGCAAATCGTTGAATACTGAAATAGCTTCACAGCAGGTAGCTCAGTTCCAAGTTCCTGTTGTACTCGCACAGCAACTTGCAAAATTGAGATTGAAGTTGCTCCCAAATCAAATAAATTATCATCAATCCCAACGCGATCGATTTTAAGCAGTTCGGACAAAATACCTGCAAGCAGACGCTCTAAATCGGTTTGGGGAGCAATGTACGCTTGTTCCAGTTGCAGACGTTGTTTACTTGGTGCTGGCAATTTATGTCTATCTACTTTGCCATTTCCAGTCAAAGGCAGTGATTCTAACATCAGAAATATTGATGGCACCATGTAATTAGGTAGTCGCTGTTGTAAAAAATCACGCAAGTTCTTGTGTGTATAACTACTGTTATAGTGAGGAATAATGTAAGCTGTCAACTGCTTTTCACCTATTTGATCCTGACGAGCTAAAACGACATTTTCCCGAACGTCAGGATGTTGTGCTATTTCCCGTTCAATTTCCCCTAGTTCAATTCGGAAACCACGAATCTTCACCTGATTATCAATACGCCCTAAGAACTCGATTTTGCCATCTGGAAGATAACGAGCTAAATCTCCAGTCTTGTAAAGGCGCGTTGCTAAATTGGTATCAAAAGAGTAATAAATAAATTTTTCGTTTGTCAAATCGGGACGGTTTAAATAGCCTCTAGCTAATCCATCACCACCAATGTACAATTCGCCAGATTCTCCAATTGATACTGGTTGGAGGTTGTTATCTAATATATAAACTTGGGTATTAGCAATTGGACGACCAATAGGAATAGAGACATCTAGTCGTAGTGGCGGTGTTATAGTATGGCAGCAGGTAAAAGTTGTGTTCTCAGTTGGGCCATAACCATTAATTAGCTGACAGTTCTCTATTGTTTGGAGAAACTTCTGCAGATGTGGAACAGATAAGACATCGCCACCCGCTAAAAGTTGACGCAATGATTTTAAAGCATCAATTTTTTCATCCACTATCAGGTGGAATAAACCGGCTGTTAGCCAAAGAGTAGTAACTTTGTATTGCTGAATAATCTGCCCTAATTCTTCTAAAGATGGTGTATAAGGAGGAGATATTATAAGCCGCCCACCGTTAAGCAAGCAACCCCAAATTTCAAAAGTTGAAGCATCGAAGGAAATAGGAGCGAGTTGGAGAATTACTTCTTCAGACGTGAGGTGAACATAATTAGTTTCTTTGACCAACCTTACTACACCACGATGGATAACACTAACACCTTTGGGTGTACCTGTAGAACCTGATGTATACATGACATAAGCCAAGTTATCAGCAGTGACCTTAGCGGTTAGGTTTTCTTTTTTATTTTGGGTGATCTCATTCCAATCTGCATCTAGGCAAATTACCAATGCTGTATAAGTAGGTAATTTAGCAACTAATTTTTTTTGAGTTAATACTACTGATACCTGGGTATCTGACAGCATGAAAGCCAAACGTTCTTGTGGATACCCTGGATCTAGGGGTACATAAGCTCCACCTGCTTTTAGGATAGCTAAAAGTGCTACAACCATTTCTAAGGAGCGCTCTATGCAGATTCCTACAAGAATTTCTGCACCTATCCCTAGTGTTTGTAGACGTTGTGCTAATTGATTAGCACGACTATTCAAATCTTGATAGGTGAGATGCTGATTATTAAAGATTAGTGCTATAGCATCAGGTGTTTTCTCTACTTGTGCTTCAAACAACTGATGAATACACGCTTGCTGAGGATAATCAGTTTGAGTGTTATTCCACTCTAATAGTAGGTGTTTTTCGGATTCTTTGAAGATAGGTAATGTTAGATTATATCGTTCTAAATTATTTTCTGATAATGAAGTTTGACACTCATCTACCAACAATTCTTTTTTATTTTTAGTCAGGTGATCAGCTATTTGTTTCATATTGAATTTTTGCAAAAAATGTACTTTTTTTTGCACCCTGTATGCTTTTTAAGTAATCCTGCATTTTTAACTAAACAAATTTATAGTTTAGCAATGCAGTTAATCTGACTACTAAAATATATCAAATGAGAATAATTACTGAAGAATAAGGCCTCCTTTTTCTTCAGTCCTTATTAGTCAACGATTACACTTTAACTTAGTACCGAATAGCACTAACTCTAAGATTTCGTTCTCTCATTCTGACCTATTTATTTAAAATGGTAGTTATTTTCAATACATCTTTATTGAAAATTAAAACTTTAGAGATGGTTTGCAATGGGAGATTTACATGTCGTGCCCGCCGATTTGTGGCATCATTCAGATGGTACAGCCGCAGATTGGCGATCGCATTAGGAGCAAGGCGATTTTATGAAGCCAGGTTAAAGGGTGCGATCGCTGACTAACTATATGCTAAAAACAGAAGTAGATGAAAAAAAAATTAAGATGTGTAAAGATAAGTAAAAATAGAGAGAACATCCATTAAAAATAGTGTAGATATTGGGGTGAAGGTTAAGGGTATTCCTGACGAAAGAACAAGATGCAGAGTTATTTAACCTAAGAACGGCTCAAGTACCACAGAAAGTAAAAGATAGAGCCGAAGTCATCAGATTAAATGCACACAACTGCTGATTAAGGCAAACAACAAAGCGTCACTTCACGCAGATCAAAAGATGGGTATGTGCAAGATGGCAGATTTCATCTATGAAGGCAGTGAATTTTGGTATTTGCGTATAATAGATAACTAATTTATAGATTACTGACTCCCAAGCAGCTATATAAAACTTACGTCCGGCAACTTTTCCCCTAGTGTCAAAATATGCGCTTCCGGGTTCAGGGTGCGGACGATATAACAAACGCATAAACCCTGTATTAAAACCTATATTTTCGCACTTAACATCATTAAACTCAATTAATCCTTGTAAATTTAATGCTCCAAATATTCGACAAGCATCACATACTTGATTTCTGGTTTGTTTAATATCTACTTTGTATTCTCTCCCAATACTGCTCGGGTTTTGGTGCATAGCCATTGGAGATCCCCCTTAGTCCCCCTTAAAAAGGGGGAAAATAAGGCATTTAGAGCAAGCCAATTTATCGGGTGGTTGGGGGGATCGACTCTTAACCAAGCAGTATTGTATTCTCTCCCATATATGTCTGGAAGTTTTCTAAAGTCTGCTTTGATTTTACAAATACAACTTCTAAAACCATATTTTCCTGCTTCTTGTTGGGATAAAAACTCTCCTACCCCCAGTAGAAAAGTTGAGTTTCATTCCTGTGAATGTCCCAGTTGGCGAATTTTTATGGTTTCAGAGTCAAATTGACATCCTGGATACTGGACAACTGCGCTATTAGGGACTTCCAGAAATAAAAACTCTACTTATTAATTAAGATAATGGAGGAGAGAATAACTCTCGGCGTACATAATTTATGAAATGCATAGTTGAATTTTCTCAGAAATATCAACCGGAGACGCTCCGCCTCCGGCTTCGCTAAATTTACGTTTAGCTTACTTACCCCTTATAATGATTATCATTTTTATTAAAAGGATATTTATTTCTTGGAAGTCCCTAACCAGCAACTTGGGTTAGTATGTACGATAAAATAAAAGGCGTTGTTGAATGGAGGGATGATTGAATTTACTTAAGTACAGGTAATAATTTAATTGAATATCTCAGCATTTATTCTGAGTAAGACTCTTCATCTCTATGTCGTACCAGGTATCGCTCCCCCAATCGCTCCATCCATACTTACCCCTCACCGCTCTTGCGCCCATGCAGGATGTAACAAACCTCTGGTTTATGAAGGTCATTGCCCACTACGGCAGTCCTGACTACTTTTTCACCGAGTATTTCCGCGTCAATGATACCTCACGGCTCAATCGTAGTATTCTGGCAGCAATCACGGAAAACGACACGGGTCGCCCTGTTTTTGCTCAAATGATTGGCGAAAGCATTCCAGACTTGGTAAGAACAGCAAAGGAACTCTGCGGCTATAATATCGCTGGAGTTGACTTGAACATGGGCTGTCCAGCACCTAGAATCTATCGCAAAAATGTTGGGGGTGGATTGCTGCTCTTACCAGAAAAAGTGGATCGGATTTTGGGAGAACTGCGTTCTGCTGTGAACGATCGACCTTTGACCGTCAAGATGCGCGTAGGCTTTGAAAATACAGATAACTTTTACGAAATTCTAGATATGATCAATCGCCACAGCATTGATTTGCTGAGTTTGCATGGTCGCACGGTGAAAGATATGTACCACGGGGCAGTGAAATATGATTTGATCGCTGAAGCAGTCAGACGAGTCCATTGTCCAGTGCTTGCTAATGGCAATATCGACTCTGCGACAACTGCTATTGAAGTGCTTTCTCAAACGGGCGCGGCGGGTGTGATGGTGGGACGCTGGGCGATCGGGAATCCTTGGCTTTTTAATCAAATTCGGCAGGCTTTGCGCTTCGAGACGATCACGCCTGTTCCTTTAGTAGAGGTACGCAACTATATTGATCGTTTATGGCAAACCCCCACTGCGGCAAGTATGCCAGAGCGATCGCGCGTAGGCTACCTCAAAATGTTCCTCAACTACATTGCCTTGAGTGTTGACGCTGAGGGTAATTTTCTACGACTGATGCGACAGACTTCTAGCGAGGTAGAAATGTTTAACCTCTGCGATCGCTTTCTCCTTGCTGATTTGACGAAAACTTTAGCCCTAGCACCTAGGGTAAAAGCATCTAATTCTATTTGACAAATAGCCCCTCTGCCCCTCTACGTCTTAATGATAAGTCTTTAACCGGACATGATATAACTTGTGTTGCAGTTCCAAAAAATCTCTAACTTGACCAAATAGGTTGGCAATCGCTTTTGATATCTGCAATTGTTTTCCCGCAGTGATGACTTCACAAATAGTCATAGGAACTGATGCAGAATTTACTGCCTCAGCTAACTATTGTAAGGCGAGAAACAATAGTTAATTATAGGGCGATCGCCTCTAAGCGTACTCAAGCTGACAGAATAATTGCCGATATGTCATACTATATTTGTTGTTGTATTGCAATGCTTAACGGTAAACGCATTTTTCAAAAGGCGATATCAAAGTAAGAGTTTTGGTTAACATATAAATTGCACTGACATCGAAAAATCAATTATGCCCAAGACTTGGAACATAAAAATAGATAACTATTTTCAAGCCAATCTCAATTGCATCATCGCCACCGCCCATGTAGACACGTTTCCGACAGACTTACCGCTAGAACCGAACATCAGGGAACCAAACTGCAAAAGTGCTACATATAGGCAAATCTTAGACTCAGTGACGACTCAACCAGAAAAATTCTTCTCGCGTCACAGTGGAATAACCCTATGTGTAAATAAAATTAAACCTAACAAAAACAAAACCTCACTTGAACTAGAGATTTTGGAGGCTAGCGAGGGGGGTAGCGATGGTATTATCAACGGGGGTCATACAGTTTTAGCGTTTGAAAGTGCTAAAAATTACAAATACGACCTAACCCAAGCCAGAGTAAAAGTGACCATCCACATCGGGCTGGTGGAAGATCAAGCTAAAGATATAGCCTTGGCTTCCAATACCACAACGCCAGTAGATTCACGTTCTAAAGTAAACGCCAGAGGAGATTACAAATTTATCAAGCAGTATTTAGCCCAGCTAGAAATCGCAGAAGGGAGAAAATTCCGCATTGCCTTTTACCAGAATCAAAGCGGCGCTCCCAGAAATGCTCAGTGCAATGTGAACCATTTGGTGAAGTTGATTAACTGCCTTGATAGAAATAGATACAACCTCGAAGGCAATAAACGAATCAAGCATCCGACAGGTATGAGTATACCTTCTCAAATCACAGACACAGAAAGGGAAAGATTAACCGCCCTACTGCCTCTGCTTTCTCAAGCCTTGTGGATAGAGCAAAGACTGTATGAACTTATCCAAGAACATATCAGCAATCCCAAAAGAAAGGGTGTCAACGACTTAGCATCAATAGATACACGTAAAAGCACCCTTTTGCCTGACAGCAAGTACTCTTTCGGGTTTGGTGCGCCAACCGACTTGGCACTACCGATAATTGCATCCTACCGGGTATTTTTAGATCAAAACTATAAATGGATTCTACCGTTTAACGAATTCGCCGAGGATTTTCTGCAACACTTGTGGACGAACTATTTCCGTAAATATTTAATATCGGAGAAAACAGCAAGAAATACGGTAGGCACAAAAATCAGTCGCAACCAAGAAATTTGGGAAAGTTTGTACATTTTGGCACAAAGTTATCTAAATCAGCACTTGGTGAAAATAGTTAACTCCAGCAAGCGTGAAAAATTAACTTTGACTTCAGGTTAAAAGTCAAGATTATTTTCCTTGTCCTTTTCTTAACCCTATTTCATCAATTCGTAGCCGTTTGAATCCTATTGGGTTTTCATATTTAATTGATGAGATGCACATTGTAACATTGTTTCAATTTATTTGAGAGTCATATCATTTCTTTCAGTTACGCTTTTTAAAAAAGCTCGGTGCTATTCTACTAAGTCTGGAAAAACTATTAGCACAGAGATTTTTGGAGTGGCTATCTCAGCAATTAGGCTGCGATTATGCCATTTTACAGATTGACCAATCTCCCGCTCATACTAGTTCTGCGATTCGTTGGCAAGAGTTTATTATTCCTCTACCATAACAGGTGTCAAGTTAATTGAAAATGCCTTGAAAAACAGAAATTAAACTATCAAGAACTTAACAAAAAATCGAACCAAGTCGCACACTATTTGAGTAAACTAGGAGTTAAACCAGAAGTTTTAGTTGGAGGTGTGTAAAGCGATCGCTAGACATGATTATTGTACTACTAATCTAAGTTGCTAGTTACTATGCATGTGCCATCGCTTTGGGACAAAGTTGACGGTTTCCCTACGCCTAACCGTCAACTTGTGATGGCGATCGCATGAATTGACAGATGCCAAAAAATCTAAAATTTCATAACCCGCAACTTGGGTTACTAAAGAAAAATTAAGAATACCCTTACCGTTTATCAGAAAAGGACATTAAAAGTCTAAAAAATGTTTGTAATGCGTGTATTCCACATATCGTTAAGTAATATTACTGATTGACAACTGCGTATTTACGGTGATGATAATATGATGTTGTTTTAAAATACATAACTTATAAAGTCTGTAAATCAAAGACACAATTTTTCCACAAATTCATAAATTGACTCCAGAAACCGTCTCTCTTCTGACAAGATACGTTTGCCCTGCTAATTTAGTGGAATTAGAGTTAGCAAACGAGCAAGCTATTTTAGCAAGTATCAGTAGGTCAAAAATTCAAAATTTATATCTTCTCTTTTGAATTGACCTACCTACTTACTTATGGCTTTTAGAGGATGTCTGAAAAGTTTTTTTGTATACACCTAACCCTTAGAGATAACCCTAAATACCCCGATAAATTGGGGTATTTTAAGACTATTATTCCCCCTTTTTTAAGGGGGGTTAGGGGGGATCAGCAAATAAATAAAATATAAGTTTTATATATAGACTTGGAGTTAACAAAATTTCTTGATGTGGAAATCAAAATTGAGAATATTGGCGACATGATTAGGTATATTTATGAGCATCAATTTTGGACGTGAAATTTGTGGAAATCTTGATGCAGGAGAGTCGCGTGAGTGGTTAGTAACCAATGGTCGCGGCAGTTATGCTTCAGGTACAGTAGCAGGTTTATCAACACGGGGTTATCACGGTTTACTTGTGGCTGCACTGCAACCACCGTTGCAGCGAACCTTACTACTAGCAAAGCTAGACGAAACAGCAGAGTATGAAGGCAGCTCTTATCCACTGTTTGCCAATCGTTGGTCAAATGGCACAGTTGCTCCTGAAGGTTACCGCCATATCGAAAGCTTTTATTTAGAAGGAACAGTACCTGTATGGAACTTTGCTTGTGGAGGTGCGTTATTAGAGAAACGCATCTGGATGCAGCCTGGATCTGACACTACATACATTCATTACTTCCTGCAACGGGCAAAGCGATCGCTTAAGTTATCAATCGAAGCATTTGTTAATTACCGCGATTATCACAGCAGAACCCATGCTCAAGAATCGCCTGCGAAAGATTGGCGAATGAATGTGAGAGCGATTGAGCATGGAGTCAGTGTCAGAGTGTTTCCGCAAGCGCAACCTTTGTACTTGTTGACAGATAACGGTAATGCCTCACTTAAGAACGAATGGTACTACGGATTTGAACTCGCAGCCGAAAAGGAACGTGGAATCAACGATATAGACGATCATCTTCACCCAGCAACTTTTGAAGCCACACTGGAGCCTGGAAGCTCATTTACTTTTGTCGCTAGTACGCAGCAAAATCCTAATTTAAACGGTGCAGTAGCCTTAGATTTACGTCACCAGTACGAGCAAAAGCTGATAGTAGACTGGCAAGCTAAACGGTTGCCACAAGCGCCTCAAGCTCCTGATTGGGTGCAGCAACTTGTACTTGCTGCCGATCAGTTTATTGTTGAGCGCCAAGGTGGAAAAACCATTATCGCCGGTTACCACTGGTTTACTGATTGGGGTCGCGACACTATGATTAGTCTACCCGGTCTGACGCTTGCCACTAATCGTCTTGAAATTGCAAACTCCATTCTTCGCACCTTTGGCCAATATATCAGTCAAGGAATGTTGCCCAATCGTTTCCCTGACGATAATAAGCCACCCACAGAAGATTACTACAATACAGTTGATGCAACACTATGGTATTTTGAAGCCATCCGCCTATACCATGCTATGACTGCTGATGACAAGCTATTAGGAGATTTATTTCCCAAACTGGCGGAGATTGTCGAATTTCACCGTCAAGGAACGCGCTACAATATTCACCTCGATCCCAGTGATGGGTTGCTTTATGCAGGGCAACCAGGAATGCAGCTTACCTGGATGGATGCCAAAGTCGGTGATTGGGTGGTTACTCCTCGCATTGGCAAGCCTATAGAAGTGAATGCCCTTTGGTATAACGCTTTGCGAACAATGTCCCAGTTCGCCCAAAAGTTAGGAAAACCTGACAAAGACTACGATGCAATGGCTGATGCCACCCAAAAAGGTTTTAGTCGTTTCTGGAATGATGCCAATGGATACTGTTTTGATGTTTTAGACGGCCCAAGTGGTAACGATGCCTCTTTGCGACCAAATCAAATCTTCGCCGTATCCTTGCCAGAAAGTCCGCTCACTCCTGAACAACAACGGCAAGTAGTAGAAGCGTGTGAGCGATCGCTTCTAACTTCTCACGGATTACGCAGTCTTGCACCTAACGACCCGCAGTATATCGGTCACTACGCTGGAGATCAATTAAATCGTGACGGCGCTTATCATCAAGGAACAGTTTGGGAATGGTTAATTGGTTCCTTTGTCTTAGCTCATTTGCGTGTGTTCAACAACCCATCCGTTGCTCGTCAATTTCTAGAACCGATGCAGCATCACCTCTTTACTGCTGGAGTTGGAACTATCAGTGAAATATCTAATGGTGATCCACCAATGGAACCTAAAGGTTGTATTGCTCAAGCTTGGTCAGTTGGAGAAGTACTCCGCGCTTGGCTAGCTACAGAGAAATAAGCAGCGGAGCAGGGGAGTTTTTTTCACGCAATCAAATATAAGTCCTATAGCAATACTGCTCCGTTAAGAGTCGATCCCCCCAACCCCCCGATAAATTGGCTTGCTCTAAATGCCTTATTTTCCCCCTTTTTAAGGGGGACTAAGGGGGATCTCCAATGGCTATGCACCAAAAACCGAGCAGTATTGAGTCCTATAGAATCCATAATTTGGGAATGAAAAGCGTGGGAAGTATGCAATTAATGACACTCTACACCTTGTTGGGTTAAACGACTTTGCAAATTAGCGATCGCTTCTTCAAAACCGGATACAACACATAGTGATGGTGCGTTAATTCCAGCAAGAGTTAGTTCCTCATTTAGCCAAAGTTGTATCTCTTCCTCAGAAAGTGGAACGCAAAGCATAGCACCCGTTGGGATAGGTTCATGAGTTGTCCACAGGCAGCAACAAGTGCTAAAGCATCTTTTAGAGAGAAAACAGAAAATTCTTTGTGGGTCTAGAGTCTTAGTGATTTTTAACTTAAATTAACTTACCGTGCGCTTCCGTTGCCGACTCACGTAGTATTAGAAATTGGAAAGAAGCACAAAGTGAATGGGACGACGATGAACTCACAAGGATCTAAGTCGAGGGTAGAATTACTTGAGCAAGGGATGTATCCTTTCACCCACCCAAAAGATTGGTCATGGCCATTCTGGGCTGCTGTCCCACTCTACCCCTACGGCAGGCGGCGGACACTTCGCAAAGAAATAGTTTTTGACACTATCTGGACATTCGAGCAGCTTCAGGGCATTCTCTACACTATCGTGCCGATTCGCATGACTGTCGTCAAACTCGCTGCTGGAGGACTTCTGGTCTATGCACCCGTTGCTCCAACAACTGAGTGTGTCCGCTTGGTTAATGAGTTGGTAGCAAAGCACGGTGAAGTTAAGTACATCATATTGCCAACCAGTTCTGGTCTTGAGCATAAAGTCTTCGTTGGCCCCTTTTCCAGACGTTTTCCTCAAGCACAAGTCTTTGTTGCCCCACATCAGTGGAGTTTCCCATTCAACCTGCCCCTTAGTTGGCTAGGTTTTCCCCAAAAACGAACTCAAGAACTCCCAGAGGACTCAAGCCTTTCTCCCTTTGCTCTGGAGTTTGACTATGCAATATTGGACATCAACTTAGGACGAGGTTCTTTTGCAGAAGTTGCAGTATTTCACAAGCGATCGCGCACTTTGCTTGTAACTGATTCTATACTTTGTGTTCCAGAAGATCCACCAGAAATTGTCCAATTAGATCCTTATCCCTTACTGTTTCATGCAAGGGACAATGCCTTGGAGATGATCGAGGACAATGAAGACAACCGCCGCAAGGGATGGCAACGCATTTCATTGTTTGCGCTTTACTTCCGTCCAAGTGCGCTAGAAATTACTGCAATGGGACAGATGTTTCGTGATGCTCTCAAAGCACCACAGCGATCGCTAAAAACCTACTTTGGTTTATTTCCTTTTCGCTGGCAAGAAACCTGGAAGCAAGCATTCGATGCTCTACGAGGTCAGGGGCGACCATTTGTCGCACCGATTCTGCAAATCCTCATTCTTCCCCAAGCACCAAGACAAGTCCTCAACTGGGCTGATACAGTTGCAAGTTGGGATTTTCAACAGATTATTCCCTGTCACTTTGACTCACAAATTAAAGCAAATCCACGTCAATTTCGGCAAGCATTTGCTTTCCTTGAGAAAAATCCCTCTGTAAGTAAGGACTTTTCTTCTAGCGAAAGCCAGCCTCTATTGGAAGAAGACTTAAGATTTATTAAGGAACTTGAAGCGGGTTTAGTTAAGCGCGGTATCGCAACGCCAGCTAAAGAGAATCCCCGTGGGAGTTAGTGGAGAGTTTTTTAGCCGCAGCCCAAGCTTCAGTACAGTTCCATGCTTCATTGTAAGAATTATGCACATGGGTACATAAGCCATGAGGCTTATTTGCACCAGTTCTAGCGGTCAATCGCCATCTGCCTGTTTTTCCAGCCGAATCAATAATTTCTAAAACTTCAACAATCCACATGAAATTACTTTTGTGGTGCTTGTGGCTGCTCATTAGCAGCAGGCTGCTGCACCAGATAGCCTAATAGTGCCGTAGCAAGTCCGCCGATAGTACTTGCCAGTTGATGATTAATCACCCCAGCACCCCCTAGTAGGGTAGAGCCACCTGCAATTAATCCAAAAAACGTAGTGAGGGTATTGAGAGTTGATTTAGACATTTGAGTTATTTGTGTTATGAGTGTAGGCGTAGTATTCCCAATTTGCTACTAAAGTTTATCAAAGGGGTTGTCCTCTTCTATCCTGTGTAAATCTTGAAATTCACGGATCTTAAAGGTTCCATTTTTTTGTAAATAGCTTTCAATATCTTTCATGGAAGAGTAAAGGCGATTGGTTCTATGCTCCATCATTTCCTTTATCCCTCCAATTAGTAAAGTTATAGTGTCTTTACTATTTACATAATCTTGAATGTGTAAATCTAGCCGATGGGATATTTCTATAATTTTTTCAGCATTGGTGTTAACACATTTGCGATACTCTTTCAATTCTTCTTCAATTTGAGGGATTGAATCTAATCGATGGCATATATCTGTAATTTGTTGAGTATTGATATTAGCGTATTTACGGTACTCTTTCAAATCCTCTTCAATTTGAGTAATTGAAGAGGAAATTTTACTAACATTGCTAACAACCTTAATCCCTAAACCAGCTAAAGCAGACACACTCAACAAAATTCCTAAAAAGATACCTGTCGACTCTAAGGTGATTGTAATTCCTGATGAATTAGAGTTCACAACAGCTATTGTTGACTCTGTATTAATCATTTAATTGTTTTAATGCAAAGCATCAATCTTGCTTTCAATTCGTGGGAGGTCTACATTTTTAATTTGGTTAATCAAGTTTTCTGTTGAATCACTTTCAGTTCCGGTGTACTCAAATAAACTAAAAGTTACATCTTGAAACCACTTAGGGACATCAAGACTTACAGCATAAGTAGTAACCAACTTTGGGAAAATAATTAAAGTCAGACGATTAAGGTAGAGTTTACGTTTTTGTACCGCATCTGAGTCTGGTAGTCCTCCAACAGTTAAACCTAAATTAATTCGCTGATTTAAAAAACCACCAAAATACCACGTTGGTTTATTATTAGAGCAACTAACAGAAGTTGCGATAATATGACTCTCTAAAAGAGTAGGAATAGTAATAGTAGGTATGGGAGTGTAGGATTCTCCATTGCTACTAGTTACTGCCTGAACAGTGGTGCTATAGAATAAATCCTAGTTAGCTGAATTACCCAACTGCAAAACTGGATTACCCATACTAACTTTTAAGCTAAATAAATTTCTATTAGATTTTCTTCGACTTCTTCAATATAGTCGTCCATATTTTCAATGACAGGCTCGACCATCTCCAATAAGTCTTCAGGAGAAATTGTACCTCAAATCATCAGCTTAACAGCAGATTCAACTAACATTGAATTGCTAATTGCCTGCTGCACTTCTACTAAAGGATCGTTGGGGATAATTAAATGAAAACATTCCCCAACTGAACGCTGAAACTGAAGAAATTCTCTCATTAACCTGTAGGTAGACCAGTAGCTGGAGTTGTAGGTTTAGCAACATCAAAGAAGCCATCTTCTGGGTGTAGCTCTGGAGTAAAGCTAACGCCAATACACTTGAAGCCAGTTACTTCCTTTCCCTTAACGGCAATCATAATCGCCTTTCTAGAATCTTCTTCAGTTTCCTTGGCAATATCAGTAATGGTTGCCCCGGACTCATCTTTAACTGAAGTTGTCGTCCGACCATAAGGTACACCACCCGAACGGCTAGGATAAGCCTTATATGATCGCTTTGTAATTCCTGAAGTTTTTTGGGTTTTAGTAGCAGCAGTAGGAATCACCGTAATATGAGCCAACGCCGGATAAAAATTTGTTATTTGTTTGGTTTTTGTCAAGTCGCGCTCAATCCCTAGCAAACCATCGGTTAGAGTCGTGTTGAATAGTCCTCGAATATTATCTGCAACTACTGTCATAGTTCCTTGATAAGCATTGATAGCACCTGATGCGCTGCTCGGTTCAATGTCAAAGGGGATTACACCAACGTTAAATCGAATCAGAAATTTAGCATCAGGTTTTCGGGCAACAACTAACTTATTTGTTCCCTTAAGAAAATTAAGATACTCACCAGCGGCCCCACTGGTTGCTGAGTAATTCGTATCTTTGAGAGTTTTGTGCAATGCCCCAAAGCGTTTATGCTTTTTAGCCATAAAGTAACGATATTTGTAGAAAGCTATTTTTAATTTACTAACAAAAGATGAAAATAACATCCTTGAAAACCCTTACTGTGTCTGGTTTTTTTATGGTCTGCTTTGTGACTCCTTAAGTCTCTAGAAACGCTATTCGTTGCTATAAGTATTTTTTATTGGTTGAAAGCCTTTCTAATTTTCTTAATTTATTTGAATTTTATCTAAATCTTATTAAGTATATTTATCGATCCAATCTGGCTTTGTATTTTTTAACCCCTGAGAAAAATACCTAGCTTTTTTTGCAGCAACAGTAATTGCTAATAAAGATTGACCTTTTCGTAAACCAACTTTAGTAAATGAACCCTCAAGATAAGCAGGGTCGATAAGTAGCTTAATAGCTTCGATTAAACTATTAGCTGTGTCGTTGTCATGAGTGTTTACAATCACTTTTGAATTATCTTTTAAAGTAAGAATAGCTTCGATATTCCCTTTTTTGTAATCAGGGATAGGAGAAGTTGCACGACGATTTATTATTGGATGGGGGATAGTTATTGGATAAACAAGATAGCCAACATTTCCGTTATCATGCTTTTTGCCACATAATAATATGAGTTGAGGGCGTTTGCCTTCAGGTCGAACCTGCCACCATTCAGGAACTGCTGCAACCGCTTGACTGGGAAATTTTTGATTGTAAAGCGCTAGTCTTGAATTTGCAATTAAAGACGAATCATTTGTTTGAATCATCATTGCATCTTTTAGAGCAGTGTCAGTAGCAGACAGAGTATCACTTCCAAAAGCAGAAGTAACAATCGGGTTAAAGTTCGCTATAAAAAGTTTTCTAATTTTTGCCCAGTCTCTTGTAGGCATACTTAAGGATTAATTTGTAATTTGATAAGTTTACGTTTAAAATAATAAATATTCTTTAGCTAAATATTTTATGTCAGAACCTTTATTTATTTTAAAATCTAAAACGTTTTATCAGGGTTCACCCGAACAAATTCGGATTGAATTTGAACCTTTAGTAGATTCACCACTTTCTGATAATTTTTGGGCTGACCCTAAAAACCCTAATGGGCGTTCTGAATTTTACATTACATCAGCCTTAAGTCAAAACTATCCAGTTGGTGGAAAGTTTAGATTAGCACTAATTTTTATTCCTAGCTAATCTTTGGACTAGTGCAGTGTTAGAGATAATTACTATAATTAATTAATTAGTAGTTAAACTTTGAATCTCTTCTGCTATTGTAGTCTAAGCATCATTTATTGCAGTATTTAAAGTAGTATTTAACTGCTCAGATGACTGCTGAATGTACGTTGCTAATTGTTTAGCTGTTACTGGGGTGGAAGTAATAATATCAGTAGCGTTTAACCCTTGAGTATTTGTATTTTCTGTAACTTCTGAAAGGATTTTGAGAACCCCACTTTTAAGAGGAATATGATTAGGAGTATATTTCCAATTGTTTTCTGAAAGAATTCCATCATCTTGTAAAGCATTAAAACCATCTCCAACTAAAGATGCTGTCTGTTCAATTGCATCAACAAGATTACAACCAATATCACGTACTTCGTTAAGAACGTTTGCACTTGTATCACTAACTTCTCCAACTATTCCACATAAACTTATTTGGATATTCGCCAAAGCATTCATTTCATAAATTAACCAAGATTCTAATCTTTTTGGACAATGAATTGTTCTATCTC
Organism: uncultured Nostoc sp.; assembly: GCF_964245575.1. Taxonomy (GTDB): domain Bacteria; phylum Cyanobacteriota; class Cyanobacteriia; order Cyanobacteriales; family Nostocaceae; genus Nostoc. The sequence goes on from NZ_CAXTNP010000059.1 coordinate 30,506, forward strand.
TGAAATTAGGTGTTCTATCTTGATTACATCCAATTACAGTTTGAACAGATATTTCAACAACATCAATGTCGTTAGGTTTTATATCACATTGCTCACCCTGAATTTCAAACATCTGGTCAAAAATAGCTTTAACTTCTAATTCCATGCCGGGAAGAACTTTTATTTTCTTAGGTTCTTTTAAAGCTACAGGTTTATGAGTTTTTGGATCGCAGGAATCAAAAGTTTTAATTTCTATTTCAACTAGTGCATTACATTGCAATCCTTCGATGTCAAATAGCTTTTCAAAAATAGCTGTAACCTCTTGCTCTGTGCCAGGAGCAACTTTTATTTTTTTAGGTGGTTGTAGAGCCACAGGTTTATGAGTTTCTGGATCGCAGGAATCAAAAGTTTTAATTTCTATTTCAACCAATGAATAGCACTCCAAAGCAGCAGCATTTGCTATTTGCTCGAAATTAAGAGTTTCTTGTGATTCAGTTCCTTTGATTACCTGAATACTTTTATATACAAATTGCGGTACTTTTGTTTGAGGATTACATCCTTCAAAACATTTAGCATTTATATTTGAAAATTCCACTTTTGCGTCCTCACCTTTTTCTGCTTTTTCTGCTTTTTCACCTTGCTCACCTTTTTCTCCCTTTTCACCAGATTCACCTTTTTCACCTTGCTCACCTTTTTCTCCCTTTTCACCAGATTCACCTTTTTCACCCTGCTGACCGGGTTCGCCTGGTGTCCCTGGTTCTCCCGGTGTGCCCGGTTCGCCCGGTGGCCCTGGTTCTCCTACTCCTGGCGACCCCGGTGGCCCCGGTGGCCCTGGTTCTCCTACTCCTGGCGGCCCCGGTGGCCCCGGTGGCCCTGGTTCTCCTGGAGTTCCTGGTAGTCCGGGTGGGCCTGGAATAAGTGGCTTCGCAGCATTGGCTTTAGCTATTTCGGCATCAGTTAAAGCTCTTTCAGCATCGGCTTTTGCATCAACGATTTGATCTTGAAGTCCGCCAATTTGATCCTGAACTCCACCGATTTCATCCTGAACTCCACCGATTTCATCTTGGAGTCCGCCAATTTGATCTTGAACTCCACCGATTTCATCTTGGAGTCCGCCAATTTGATCCTGAACTCCACCGATCTCATCTTGTACTACACCAATTTCATCTTGAAGACCGCCAATTTCACCTTCAAGCCCACTGATTTCACCTTGCAGCCCACCGATTTCATCTTGCAGCCCACCTACTTCACCTTGCAACCCACCTACTTCACCTTGCAACCAGATCCAGAATGGGACTATTACGAAATCTGGCAATTATTGCACGACATCAAAAATAAAATTGATGCTGGATTAAAGGTTATCTCTGGTGAAGAATATGCAGACGATACTAGTGATGAAAAACTTAAGAACATACTAGAGCCAGCTTTAGAACAACTAGAAAATGTTATCGAAAACCACTTAACTTATTTAGATGACGATTAGTAAACCCGCCTGAAGCGATCGCGCAGCCTATCGTAGACATCGGGCTAGCCATAGACAGATATTTACAGAGGACTAATGATGAACAACAAAAAACGAACTAAAGTGAAATTTCAAGTATTTGAACATGAAGACGATTCTAAACTTGTGGATTTTACTTTAGAACTGACAGATTTTCCGCGAGAAAATTTGTTCGATTTCCTAATAACGATCAGCAATCCTTTTGCCGAATATCGCCCAACCCCGCCTGATGAGGCTACCTGACACAGTAGCCGAAACGGTGGGTATTACTACTCATCGTCGCGGACTGGAGTCCAACCCAGACGTACAGCACTCAAATCACAGCAGCTTAG